>NZ_JALKVM010000368.1:0-49819 GCF_057440575.1 Johannesbaptistia floridana | reverse complement strand
AGCCAACAAATAGTCCGAGCTAGGGAAATACCCGGAAGTGTTATGGCTTTTGGCTTTTGGTCTAGTCAACTCTTAGTCAGACGTTGGGCCGTCCAAGCTGCGCGGCTTCAGCCCGCAGAAGTTGACTTTATATACAAAAGTTAATAACTGTTTCTGTCCATTTAGCAGGATTTTCCCAGTGAATGTTATGCCCTGATTGAGAAATTAATTTCATTGTAGCAGACTGACATAACTGTACTATTTCTTGGTTAATCATTTGAAATTTATGATCAAATTCTCCCACCATTAATAGAGTAGGAATTTGATGATTAACTAATTCCTCCCAGAGAGAAGGTTGATTACTTATCCCTAAATTTCCCAGAGATTTGGCTAATTCTGAGGGTTTATTGTTTAATCTTCTCTTGATAAGTTCTTCAAATTGATGATGCTGCTTCAAAGACTGAAATAGTGGTTGATTATACCAATCAGATAAAAACTCTGGAAAATTGCCATTTTCTAATTGTTCAGCCAATTTTAAATCTGAAGTACGACGCCTAGCTTTTTCGGCGATATTTCTTAATCCTGGTGAAGCTGACTCTAGTATCAATTTATCAAACCTAGGAGGAAATTTTATCGCTAAATATAATGCTAATCTTCCTCCCATGGAGTAACCGAATAAACAACACTTATTTATTTTTAACTTATCTAATAAATTTATCAAAGCTAGGGCAGTATTTGGCATATTATAATACTCGTCATCCCCAGTCACATTGGTTTTTCCATGTCCAGGTAAGTCAACAGTCAAGCAATAAAAATATTGAGACAAGTATGGCATAACTTCAAGAAAATCATTACTGTTACCCATAAATCCATGTAGCAATAAAATTACTGGTTTGTTGACGTTTCCCGTAAGAGAATAATTAAATTGATAGTTTTTACAGTCAATCATTAAAAATATGGTTTTTTCAGCACTTTGTGAGGTTAATTTAGTACATAAGTTCTGGTGAAAGATCTGAGAACAGCTTAGTTTTTTTCAGCAAATCTAAGTTTAGCAGAACGAGAACGAGGATTAGTACTTAATTCAATATCTTGAGGTGTAATTGGTTTTTTCGTCACCACGGTTAAATCTTGATTATTACGAAAACTATGTTTAACTATCCGGTCTTCGAGACTATGGAAACTAATTATACCAATTCTTCCTTCTGGTTTTAACCACTGGTCTACTTTTGTTAACAATTTTTCTAGGGATTCTAATTCCTGATTGACTGCGATTCTTAAGGCTTGGAAAACCCGAGTAGCTGGATGTATTCTCCCATACCGATATTTAGCTGGCACAGATGCCGCTACTACTTCAGCTAGTTCTGTGGTTGTATTAATAGGGCGCACAGAAACAATACGTTTAGCTATGCGTCTTGATAATCTTTCTTCACCGTATTGATAGAAAATATCTGCTAGTTTTTTTTCTTCCCAGTGATTGATTATGGCTGCTGCTGTTAAAGATTGATTGTTGTCCATACGCATATCTAGAGGCGCTGAGTTACGAAAGCTAAAACCTCTAGATGCCATATCAAATTGGGGAGAACTAACCCCTAAATCGGCGATAATTCCGTCAAATTGAGTTGAGGGTTGATAGTCAGCGAAGTTACCCTGCCATAAGTCTAAACGATGAGGTAAATATTCGGCTAACTTGGTTTTTACTGTGGCGATCGCCAGAGGATCCCGATCAATTCCGGTAACTTTTACTTGTGTAGAACTAGATAAAATTAGACCTGTATGTCCACCTCCTCCTATGGTAACATCTAAATAA
Organism: Johannesbaptistia floridana; assembly: GCF_057440575.1. Classification (NCBI taxonomy): domain Bacteria; kingdom Bacillati; phylum Cyanobacteriota; class Cyanophyceae; order Chroococcales; family Cyanothrichaceae; genus Johannesbaptistia; species Johannesbaptistia floridana. The sequence continues at coordinate 48,033 of NZ_JALKVM010000368.1, read as the reverse complement.
TGGCCCTCTGCTTTGATTTGTAATCCGTTGATTAATTCTTGGCTTAAAACTGGGACATGAATAAAATCTAGCATGGTTTTTTTGATACAAGTTATAACTTTTGTCAGAAGATAATTTATAGTAGGAAAAATTTACTGTTAGGAATAAACAACATGATTTATGGAGCTAAAAGAGGAGATCCTCGGGTAGAAAGGTTATTAGAAATACATAAACTGGACTATTCTGTAGACCAAGACGGTGATTTCAAAGTAACAGTAGAATTCGATAATGGTCGTTCTCAAGTGGCTTTTATAAATTCCACTACACAATATATCGGTGATTTTGAAATTAGAGAAATTTGGTCTGTTGCTTATATTAGCGAAGGTTATTTAGATATAGACACCAGTAACTCTCTCTTGTTACACAATAATCAACTAAAAATGGGGTCTTGGCGATTAATACCCAATGATAATAACATTTATTTCGTCGCTTACTGTATTCAAATTGCAGCAAATTGTGATCCCGCCTCTTTTAAACAGGCTTTAGGTTTTGTTTTACAAGTGGCTGATGATATGGAAGAAAAGCTAACTGGTAGAGATGTATTTTAAATTAGGGTGAAAGTCTCTCTCTGTGCCATTGATTTGTCTCTAAAAGACGATAAGATAGGCGATCATGAAGTCTATTGGGTCTTCCTTGCCAAAATTCAATCATGGTTGGTTGCAGACGCCACCCCCCCCAATGGGGAGGTCTTGGAATCTCACGATTTTCATATTCTTCACTGAGTTGGGTCAATTTAGTTTCCAGGATAGAGCGATCGCCAATTACTTGACTTTGCTGAGAAGCCCAAGCCCCCAATTGAGACCCTCTAGGGCGACTAGAAAAGTACTCATCTGATTCAGAGGGGCTAACTTTGGCCACTTTACCCTCTATCCGTACTTGGCGTTCTAATTCCTGCCACCAAAAAACTAGGGCAGCTTGGGGATTAGCTGCTAGTTGTTGTCCTTTGTTGCTGTTATAATTGCTATAAAAAACAAATCCGCGATCGTCAAAACCTTTTAATAGCACTATCCGAGCATAGGGATAGCCACTGGGAGTTGCTGTGGCTAAAGTCATGGCATTTGGTTCTATGAGTTGAGCGGAAATCGCCTCATTGAGCCAAACTTGAAAAAGTTGAAAAGGATTAACGGGAGCGTTAGCTTCCCCTAAACCTGCACGGGTATAATTTTCTCTTAAGTCTGCAATAGAAATTTTACTCATACTCTACTTCTTCTTTCCTAAAATTAAATTTATGTTCTGTAATTGCTTTTATGTTAGATTGGACAATATACCTATTAAATAAAATTATTTTAATAAATATTTACATTTTTTATTTTAAACAAATTTTTGTTAAATGCCACAGGTTCCTGCTTCCATGACGCAATTTCGCACTTCTGAGAAAACTAATCGTACTACTAAATATCTTTTAGGAGATAATTTAGAATTCAGTGAACTACTAAATAATTTTTTACTTCAACATCCTCAACATCATCAACCACAAATTATTAGTTTTTCCCAAAAAATTAACAGAGTTAATGTTTTAGACTTGTTAGCAGCGATTAGGCAACCTAATCAGCTTTATTTGTATTGGGAGAATCCCCGTCACTCAGAAGCGATGTTAGGGTATGGTTCGATTAAATCTTTCAAAATTGATAGTAAAAATAGATTTAGAGAAGCGCAAGATTTTGTTAAAAATTGTTTACAACAAACAATTAAACTAGGAGATTTACAATTACCAGGAAGTGGACCTCACTTTTGTTGTAGTTTTAGTTTTTTTAGTGAAATCAGTAAAAATTATGCTTTTAATAATACCACGATCTTTTTGCCTGAACTGCAAATTTATTGTCAAGAATCTAGTTGTGTTTTAGTGGTTAATACTGACTTAAAAAACTTTACTAAAATACCCAAAAAAATAGCTGAAATCAATCAAAAAATAGCTAATTTAAAAAAAAGCAAGTTGGTTAATCAATCAAAGAAGTTTAATTACCCAAAAATTCAAGAGAATTCACAACAATTCCAAAAAGCGGTTAAATCAGCTTTAGTATCAATTGAGAACAAAAAATTTAGTAAAATAGTTTTAGCACATCCTGTAGATATAATTAATTCTCAACCCTTTGATTTAATTGCTTCTCTAGATAATTTACGTAATTTTCATCCCGATTGTTATACATTTGCCCTCAGCGATGGCCAAGACAATTATTTTATTGGAGCAAGTCCAGAACGTTTAATAACTATAAATAAAAGACAACTAATCACAGATGCCTTAGCGGGAACTGCACCCAGGGGGAAAACTCCCCAGAAAGATGCCTTAATATCTCAAGCTTTAATTAATAGTGAAAAAGAAAGAAGAGAACATCAAACAGTTACAGAATTTATCAGTAAAAGTTTAGAGGAATTAGGATTAAAGCCGGAGATAATGCCTTTAAAGCTCTTAAAATTAGCTAATATTCAACATCTTTGGACACCAATATATGCTCAACTGCCAAAAGATTTACACCCTTTAGAAATTGTAGATAAATTACACCCTACTCCAGCCGTAGCAGGGGTACCAACAGAAGTTGCCTGTACAGAAATTAGATATTATGAATCTTTTGAAAGGGGTTTATACGCGGCACCATTGGGTTGGATTGATTACCAAGGCAATAGTAAATTTATTGTCGGTATTCGTTCTGCTTTGATTAGGGGTAATCAAGGTAGATTGTATGGTGGAGCTGGAATTGTTGCTGGTTCTGTGCCAGAAAAAGAGTATGCAGAGGTGAAATTGAAAATACAATCTTTGTTAAAAGCATTAGTGTGATTAACTCATTCCTTATATGTAGGGCTTGCTGAATAAATCTAAAACTGTGACTTGATAAAGGTTTGAGCCCATTTTTATCAGAAAAAGTGCAAGGTTTTTTGATATATAGCAGTGACCGCAGTGGTGTTAACAACATTTATTACTAATGATCCCCCCAACCCCCCTTACTAAGGGGGGCTTTTCATCATTTTTGTCAACATCTATTGGCTCATTGCTATATTATGCTAGAAAGAGTGCATTTTTTTCTTTGATTACTCAAAAATTCATAAATCATTATTACCTCCTGCCTCCTGCCTCCTGCCTCTCTTGCCTTTCTCTTCACCAAAACTTACTTTTTCAGCAGACCCTATGTATTGTTCTTAAACCAAACATACTGCTTACAAATACTCGCTGCTTCTTTTTCCTGATGAGTTGAAGGATTAATAAGTAGTGAATGGTAGCGCAAATCCTCACAGGCGATTTCTAAACCAGGTCTCCAACCAAAATACCATAGACGTACAGTTTGATCGCCACTACCACTAATAATATATTTTCCATCAGGACTAAATTCTAGGGATAAAATCTTATTTTGATGACCTCGTAATGGTTCACCGATTTGATTGCCTTGTAAATCCCATAAATAAATAGTATTATTCTCTGTGCCAGTAGCAATATATTGACCATCAGGACTAAAAGCCACAGTATAAACAGGAGATTCAACCTCTATAATAGATTGACTAATCTGATTATTCTGTAAATCCCAAATTGTGATAGTGGCATCATTGCCACCACTAACAAGATATTGGCCATCGGGACTAAAAGCTACAGAATTAACACCATATTCATGACCTGTAAAAGCTTCCCCTATTTGATTACCTTGTAAATCCCAAAGACGGATAGTTTTATCTTCTCCACCACTAACAAGATATTGGCCATCAGGACTAAAAGCTACAGAATTAACACCATATTCATGACCTGTGAAAGCTTCACCAATTTGATTACCTTGTAAATCCCAAAGACGAATAGTTCTATCTTCTCCACTACTAACAATATATTGACCATCGGGGCTAAAAGCTACAGAATTAACACGATATTTATGACCTGTAAAAGCTTCACCTATTTGATTACCCGAGGGTAAATCCCAAAGACGAAGCTTACCCTCTGTTCCTGCCGTGACAAGATATTTACCGTCTTTACTAAGGTCTACAGCGGTGAGATAATCTTGAGAAAAATCAGAGAGTGAACCAATTCGATTTCCGTACAAATCCCAAAAGGATATTTCTGTATGAGTAGCACTAATAATTAACTGACTGTTGGGAGTAAACATGACTGAATGAGTAGGTTGTTGATGACCATAAAAGGGTTGTATTCTGGGATTACCTTGGATATTCCACAGACGAATAGTTCTATCGCTACTACCACTAACAATATATTGACCATCGGGACTAAAAGCCACAGACATTATCCCTTGTTGATGACCTACCAAGGGTTCACCTATTTGATTTCCCTGTAAATCCCAAAGGAGAATCAGGCGATCGCTTCCTCCACTAATAATCTGCTGACCATCGGGACTAAAAGCCACAGAATGGATATAATCTTTGTGCCCAATCCTAGGATTATCAAAGGGTTTACCTATTTGATTCCCTTGTAAATCCCATAGACGTAGGGTTTTATCTCGACTACCACTGACAATATACTGACCATCGGGACTAAAAGCCACGGAGAATACATAATCTAGATGACCAACAAAAGCTTCACCTATTTGATTTCCTTGTAAATCCCATAGACGTAGGGTATTATCCCGGCTACCACTAACAATATACTGACCATCGGGACTAAAGGCGACGGCGAACACATCGTCTTGGTGACCCATAAAAGCTTCCCCGATTTGATTTCCCTGTAAATCCCACAGACGTAGAGTTTTATCCCGGCTACCACTAACAATATACTTACCATCGGGACTAAAGGCGACGGCGAATACATCATCTTGGTGACCAACAAAGGTCTTACCTACTTGATTTCCCTGTAAATCTGAGACCATAATTAGCTGACCGCTACTACTAACAATATATTCACCATTAGCACTCAAATCAAAAGAAGTAATTCCGTTTTCATGTCCATCGAAAGCTTGACCAATTTGATTTCCCCTTAAATCCCAAATTTTGATTGTATTGTCTTGTTTCCCTGTGGCAATCTCAACGCCACTGTTTCCCGCGCTAATAATATATTTACCATCATGACTAAAAATCACTTTGGCGATCGCCCCTTGATGTCCTTGCCATTGATTTCTTTCTCTGACTACAGCTATAGCGGAATGTAAACTAGATTCAATTGGGGGTAGTACTGTTTGAAAATCTTTTAGACTACTCCCTGTGGCTTTAATTGCTAAAATTAATGCTTGAATATGTTCTTTTGATTCTAGTAAAGTAATAACTTCGTTAGCTTCCTGACGCAGGGTTAGTCTTTTGGTTTGTTTGATTGCTTCTTTTCTTTGATAGTCAGCTAAAAACCCAAAACAGGCAATTAATAAAGTCGAAACCATTGCTAATATGGTTCTTGATTGAGCAATACGACGAGCTTTTCTTTCTTGTTCAATTTCTCTTTGTTGCTGTCTTTGTTTGGCTTTTTCTGTTTCTTGTTTTACTTCTATAGCGGCATTGATGAAGCTTTCTAACCTAGGTGATAAATTAGTAGTTTGACTATTCAATAATTCTTCTGCTTGGGCTAAAGCTGCTCCTCGTAGCAAAAAATCGGCTTGGTAGTTATTTTTTTGCCATTTTTTGGCGTTTTGTTCCAGTTCTCTTGTTAAACGTAATTGTTGGCGATTTTGATTTAGCCACGACTGTAATAGTTGCCAATTACGAATTAAAATTTCGTGGGCTATTTCTACCATCAATTGTTTTGCTTCTATTTCTATCTTGTTCAATAATATTCTTGAGGAAATATCTTCTGTTCCTCCTTTTGCTGTGATATCTAGATAAATATCCTCTGCTGATGTAACTATAATCAGTTTAGCTGTAATTAATTTTTGTAAAGTTTGTTCAATCAGGTTTTGACTATACTCAGGAATAATTAACTCTGATTTCAACAGACGTCTTCTTGTATCTTCTCTACCTTCTCCTAAATGTACTAAAGAAGTAAGAATCCATTTTGAACATTCTTGTTCTTTACTGGTTAAACTATGATAGACTTCATTCGCTTTATTTTCTAAAACTTGTTTCAGTCCACCAATTTTCTGTTGATAGATGGCTAAACTTAGACAATTTTCTTGACGATTTTGCCATAATTGCTCCAAAATAAACTCTAGTAACGGTAATGCTCCTGATTGTCCCTGTACTTCTTGAAGGAGAATTTCCACTAAAGCAGGTTCTATACTTAATCCTACTTTACGGGCAGGTTCAACAATAATTGCTTGATATTCTTGTTGAGTGAGATTAGCTGTAATCATGATATTATTTTTTTTGATTAGTGCGGCTAATCCCTCAATTTCTAAGGCAGTAGCAATAAAGTCACTTCTTAGAGTAATAATTATTTTTAGGCGATCTCCTGCTTGTGCAAGAGTTCCTAAAATTAAGTCTAAAAATTGTTGTTTTTCTGCCTCTGGAGTAAAGGTGAATAATTCTTCAAATTGATCTATAGCTAATACCATCAAACCAGAAGAACGTTCTCTTAACCAATGAACAAATCTTTCAACTCCTGATAATAGTATTTCTTCAAGATATGCAATTTTTTCTCTGGTTTCACTACAGGCGATCGCCAAAGCTTTCAAGGGGTTTACTCCCGGACGAAAACTAACTGTATAACAAGATTGATGAATCAACAATTGAGAATGTGTTATTTCTTGATTAATAATTTCTAGCTCTTGTTTACTTTGTCTAATAAATAAACCATTTTCTTCTAAATAGGCTAAAACTCCCCCTTGTACTAATGAAGATTTACCACTTCCTGAAGCTCCAACTACTGCTAAAAATGCTGTTTCTTGTAATAATGTTACCACTTCTTCTACTAAAGATTCTCTCCCACAATAGAAAAAATTATCTTCTTTAGTAAAAGCGCTTAACCCCAAGTATGGACATATCCCTGCATCAAAAGTAGATTTTTTCTCTTGATTTTCAAAAGGCAACAAAATGTCAATAACTCCTGTTGCTTCAGAAAACCAAGGATAAAATAATATTTTATTTTGATATAATTGTTGTTGTAAACGAGCAATTAATTGGGCGGCACTTAACCCTAAATTACTTTCTTCAAAGACTTTAACCAATAAATCAATAAAACCAATTGCTAAGGGATCATTTACATCACTTGCTGCTATGATATATTGAGAACGGCTACTCTCATCTACCTGGAGAGTGGTCATCCATTTGCTAATATTTTTATCCTCTGGGCAATCAATTATAATCACTGTTTGGGATATTGAAGAAAAATTTAGTTGTTCAATTAGCCAATCTCTAGTTAAACTGAAATTATTTCCCAAAAATAGACGATTTATTCCTTCTTCATTTACAGAGATTTTACCTCTTAAATAAAGCAAAATAGTATTAAGTTCAGAATCAGCTAAACTTGCAGCTATAACTTCTCTAAGATTTTGCCAATTATGTATATTATTAGGAAAATACTCAACTTGGAAATTTCCTTTGCCTTGCAAAAGATTAGCCAGACGAATGGTTTTATCTTGGGCAGATAATCCATTAATAATAATTGCTTTACGGTCTAATTTTTTTTGTTTGGGTTTAGGAATTTTGCCCAGAATAAATTCGCCGTTAGCTTCAACAATACGCCAGGGAGTTTGTCTGGTTAATGAATTGTATAGTTGACCTCTTAAATTATTATAAACTTGTATTTGCTGATTTAGGCGATCAATATGTCTAAGAACCTGATAGTAAACATATTTATATAAGTTATCAGCTTCTATAATATTTTTATTATCTGCCGCCTCCCCTCTAATTCCTTTAATTAAATAATAAGTAAAAAGACCGTGTTTTAAACTAGGAAGTTCCCAAGATTGCTGATTTTTATCACAAGAAAGCATAGCATAAAAGCCTTTGCTTTTACTGGTGGTTTGTCTAAAAATTTTTTGCACACAATAAGTAAGATTTTCCCTAGGTTCTGAATTACTATGATTACCTCGGTTGTTAAGATTAAGATTTTTAAAACTAGTAGCTCCACTGTGACAAGCGTCTAACAAAAGAATTTGTTGTTTAGCCTTTGAAGCTATTAAAGTAGTTAATAAATCAGGAATGCTTAAACCAGTTTCAGGAATAACTCTAAGCTTTTTATCCTCACTCATTTCTGCACAAGTATCAGCTAGACATAACATGGGAACTTGCAGATTTTCTGTCAAGACACCATGACCTGAAAAATAAAATAAAATAGTTGTTCGGTAATCTGCTTTTTCTTTAATTAATTCAAGACTATCTTTGACTTGAGCTAAAGTAGGTAAGTTAGGATAAGTAAAATCATTGTGAACAATTATCTCTCTGTTTTGGTGTTCTTGGGTAACATATTCTAAGGCTTCGGCTAATTTTGTACCATCATTCGCAGAATATTTGAGATTTCCTAGATATCTAGAATCGCTGATATATTTATCTTGATAATTATTGACACTAACAATTAAAATTAATAGTTTTTCTTGGGAGAGCATCTGAAGTCACAAAAGGAGGTATTTAAGTATTTTGAGAGTAAACTTTGAATACAGTAAAATACTTATATATCTAAATGAGTTAAAACGTACCCATGAGATTAGAGGATAATCAACCTCAAGAGTTGCAGCCTAACACACAAGCTATTCTACTTCTATGTGCAGGTTTTGGTCAAAGTCACCAAAGCGAACCTAAACCATTGACTTTAAGGGAGTATAATAACCTTGCCAGCTTGCTTATGGAAAAAAATCTGAGTCCTGGCGATTTACTCGACTCTACTTTTCAAAATAAACTACCAGAAATTGCTAACAGTAATTTTAATCCTGAGCGAATTACTAAATTGTTACAAAGAAGTGTGATGTTAAGCCTAGCAGTGGAAAAGTGGGCAAGTCAAGGGTTGTGGATTCTAAGTCGTAGTGATACCAATTATCCTAAATGTCTCAAGCACAAACTAAGACACTCGGCTCCACCTCTTTTATATGGTGTTGGTAATCGAGAACTACTTTCTCAAGGGGGTTTAGCTGTTGTAGGCTCTCGGGATGTAGACGCTGAAGGCTTAAATTATACTACAAGTGTTGCTCAAATTTGTGCTAAAGAAGGGATACATATTGTATCAGGCGGAGCTCGGGGAGTTGACCAAGCTTCAATGTTAGGCGCATTAGAAGCAGGAGGAGCAGCAGTAGGGGTACTAGCAGATAGTTTAGCAAAAACGGCTCTTGCTAGTAAGTATCGCTCTTACCTTAAAAACGGGACACTAGCTTTGATTTCTACTTATGATCCTAACGCTAGTTTTAATGTGGGTAATGCGATGGGGCGCAACAAGTATATCTATGCTTTGTCTAATTATGCTTTAGTTGTTAGTTCATCAATAGGAAAAGGTGGAACATGGGCTGGTGCCACAGAAGCTTTGACAAAAATACAGGATGTTCCTGTTTTAGTACGTATGCAAGGAAATATTCCTAGAGGAAACAAAGAACTTCTTATCAGGGGTGCAAAACCATTTCCAGAATTTCCCTGGAATAAACCATTACAGGAGCTTTTGAGACAAACAATTTCAGAAGCTGATTCCGCAGATAACTTTCAATCTGAGACAAGAAACGCTTCAGAAAAGCCAGAAAAGTCGGAAATTGTTATAGAAAAAGTTTCTTCACAAGGACAATTTCAAGCTCATCCAAAAAATATTTATGAAGCAGTTCTGCCATTAATTCTTAATCAATTAGAACAACCAAAAGATCATAAGTTTCTTGCTGAATCTCTAGATGTACAAGTTGGACAAATGCAAGCTTGGTTAAAACAAGCGGTGGCTGAAGGAAAAGTAATTAAACACAGTAAACCTGTAACTTATGAAATAAATCGAAATAAAAATTTGTTTACTAAGTAGGTTAGGAAAACTCAGACCAAGACCCTACTTAGTTTTGACAAACCAAGTTGGTATTCAATTCAATTTGTGGATCATTTAATCCTAGTCTTTGAACTTCTCTAAAAGCAACACAAGCTTCATTTTGGTCTCCTAGAGAATCTGATGCCTTGCCTTGCCTAGCCAAGCGGCGCGATACTTTAGCAATTAGACCTAGTCCGATGATTACTCCAAAAGTTATTAATAGTGGTTTGACAATTTTTTTTATTGACATAATTGTTGCTGTCTGTATTTTATAGTATTAAGGAGTTCAATCACTATAATTGAGGGAGTTTTCATGTTAAATATTAAGCACTACTAATATGCTTAAACTCCATGATATCTGTGATTACTTAGATATGGACAAATTAATTTTTAAATTTGACTTAAATATTTTATAGCAATGAGCGTTGTAGTGTTAACAATATTTAGATAAACTTTTCCCCCTAACCCCCCGCAAACTCGGGGGGCTTTTCATAATAACTGTAAACATCTATTTGCGAGCTTGCTATAACTGTGACTTTTCAGGATTTTAGGCATTTTTCTGAGTAAATTTAATTCAGGTATCTACCACAAGCTGACATTAACTATTGTTTCACCACTAAAGTTCCAGCGATTATGTCATGTATTCCTTGCTTTTTTTGATTGAGAATGATGAAGAAGAATAAAAAACTGAAAATAATTTTCCCTATATATCTTACTGTGGCTTTTCCAAAGGATATTTTTTGACCCTGTAAATCTATAACTTTGATTCCCAAGGCTTGCTTACCAATAGTTGCTTGACTTTGAGAACTTTCTGTAAAAGCCATGTAGAACCAAGTTGCTATAGTAAAAATTATAGTGATAGTTATGGCATCTAAATCAAGGAAAAAATTGACTATAATTAGAGAAGCTGTAATAATCACACTATCCATAACTATAGCAAGTAATCGCAGCCAAAGCCCCACGTAGTTAAACCTAGTTAGCTTTTTTGCTATAGGTTTAGTTTTTGCCGGAGAATCTGGAGAGTTGTTGAAGATGTTTTCTTCTTCGAGAATAGATATTTTTGATTCTAGTTCAGTTGTTTCTTGAAATAATTCTATGATGTCTTCTTTTATCTGTTGCATTTCTTGATTGACTTGGTTTAAAAGGTTAATGACTTCTTCTGCCATTAACGGTGAATTAGAATTATCTACAAGTTTTTCCTTTAACTTGATATTTGATTCTTTAGAGTCACGATTTGTTCTGCCTATGTTGAGAATTCCTGGTTTTTCTAGTTTCCATTGTTTACCATCGGATAGAAGAGAAACTGTTGCAGGTTCCTCTACAATATATTCACTAGTCCGAGTTGGTTCTTGTCCACGCAGTTCAAATAAATTACGGATACTGGAAACATTATGAAGAGCAATAGTAATATTACCATTGGGAAAAAGCCAATACTGTAATTGGCTATTTTGTTCTGTAGCAATTATCCAGTAATTAGCTCTTGTTGCTTCAGCTAATATGAGTGACTTTTGTGCTGGTTGCCGATAACTTTCTTGAGTTAGGTTTACTTTTTTGGCGTATTCTAGTAATACTAAAGGGACATCATTATAAATCTTGATTAATTGAGACAAACTTATGGGGATAGCTTTAGTTGGTTTAGGGTTCCATGCACCAGTAATTTGGACTATTGGTTGAGATTGAAAAGCTTTTCTATTTTTAGCAATAAATTGCTCTATCTCTTGTACTTTTTTTGCTAATTCTTTAATTTTATCTGTTTGGTCATTCATAAAATAATTCAGTAACTTTTTATACAGGAAATAGAAAGCATAAGGCTACCTTAATAAATGTAGTTATACTAAATTTAGTGATAAAATACAACTGAGATTTATTTATATAAATAAGTTAACCTCTGGACCTCAGTAGACTGAAAAATTGTTTAATTTTGTTGATTTCTTGATAATCCTCCTCAGACACCATTGCTTTCAATTCTTCTTCCGGTAATTGAAGCAAAAATTCCAGGAACATTCCTAGATGATTATTAATGATTGTTTGAGTATTAGGATGATTTTCTCCTAAGGTTGACTTAGCAATGGCGATCGCTCTTAGGTAGAGGGTTTCTGCCTCACCGTAGCGCCCCTGGTTATAGTACAAAAGTGCTAAACTATTGAGACTTTGTGCTACATCGAGGTGATCTGGTCCTAGGAGGGTTTCTCTAAGCTTCAGTGCCTTGATAGAGTAGGGTTCAGCCTCACCGTAGCGCCCTTGAATTCGGTACAATTCTGCTAAATTATTGAGAATTTGTGCTACATAAAGGTGGTCTGGTCCTAGGAGTCTTTCAAAAAGGTTCAGTGCCCTCATATAGCCAGGGCTGTTTCGTTCTTGACAAAGAAAATGGTGAGGAGGAGCACCGGAGCACGGGGGCTTCTGAGCAGGGAGAGGGGATTTTTTGCTAATAATAAATCTCGGATTTATTTTTATTTTAAAAAACATAGTAAAAAGCCTACTGTTAAAACGTTACATTTTGAAATAAAAAAATGAATGAAACAGCCCTGCTCATATAGCAGGGTCTTTTCATTCTTGACAAAGAATGAAAAGACCCTGGGCATGAGTAGTAGGGGCGCAAGGCTTGCGCCCCATCAACGCTAATACTAACGGGGTGACAACTTTCGTTAAAGTGAAGGTAGGTATTAGGTGTTAGGTGTCAGGTTTTTTTACGGGTTTTCAAGTTAAAATTACTTACCATATAATGTTTTTATCTATTTTAAGAGAGTTTGACCGTTGTAACTACGTCTATAGTAAGAAATAAAGTTTTAACTTGTCTAACCTCCATAACTTAATCCTGTCTGCATCTCTTGCCACCTTGTCACCCCATCAGCGCTCATACTTGCGCCCTAGCAGTGCTCTTGCTTGGTGGTTTGGTGGTTTCAGGTCAACGGTTACACAAAAAGCGAACATGATATTACCGCTTGAGTTGATGATTAGTCAATAAATTTTGGAAATCTTGCAAAAGTTTATCTCCCCAAAGATGTGCCGCTAAATAGTCAAAATTACTCAATTCTGGCTTGAGTTTTAAAGCTGTTTCTGCTAGAGATAATCCCTGGTCTTTTTTTTCTTGATGATAGAGAGAAATAGCGATCGCCAACTGCACCATTTCCGAGTTAAAATTATCTCCTGATTGAATTGTTTCCCATTTACTCAAAGCAGATTCAGTTAAACCCCGCTCATATTCAACTAAACCTATATTAAAATTAGCTTCTCCTAACTGAGGATTAAGAGCAACTACTTGATAATAATCAGATAATGCTTGAGGATATTCTTGTTGATAATGATAAACCATACCCCGACACAAATAACCTTCAGCTAAATTAGGTTGTAATTTGATAGCTTGATTACAATCGGCGATCGCCTCTTGATAAGCTTTATCTTTTATTTTTACTCTACCCCGATACATATAAGCCAGAGAAGAGGGATTAAGATTAATTGCTTCACTCAGGGCATTTTCTGCTTCAGAATATCGTTGTAACTTTTGAAGGGTAAAGCCTTTAAGTAAATATAATTGAGAATCTTGAGGATTGAGTGTAATTGCTTGTTGATAGGCAGACAAGGCTTCTTGAAGACTACCAATTTTTAGTAGAATTGTACCTTTTTCTCGCCAGTAGGTGGAGATATTCGACTCTAGTTGAATAGCTTTTTCGATACTTACTAAAGCTGCGGTATAATTTTTTTGACCTTGATAAGCTAAAGCTTTGCCATAATAAGCCTTAGCTAAATCCGGTTTTAATTCAATTCCTTAACATTGACTGTAACCAGAAAATCTTGAGAGGTTTTCTCTAGTTTATCTTCTAATTTAGCTAAAGAATCATGATTAGGTTCAACTCTAGGAATATTTGGCTTTTCCCCATTCAATTGAGAAGTAATAATCATAGGTGCATCTAGCTGATTAATTTTCTCTATAGGAATAGCAAAACTCAACTTTTCAATTATCTCAATTAATTCATCACTAAGGCGTAATCCATCTTGATAAACATAAGCATTTTTAAGCACAGGAAAAGCGCCTGTGCCGTGAATAGCAATAACCTTTCCCTCTTCATTAAATACAGGACTTCCACTCATTCCTAGATTTGTCTCATTAGTATAGCCAATTTGATACCCACCTTTTAAGGCTTTTGTGGTGATATAAGATATTTTTCCTTCTGAAAAGGACATTTTGTCACTTCCTAAAGGAAATCCTGCCACAAAAACAGTTTGTCCATTTTCTAGATTTTTTTGTGTCTCTACATCTGCTAAGTTAACTAAGGAATAATTTTCTGATGAATCAAATTCTAGAATTGCCAAATCATTACCATTTTCAGAATCATCTTGAGCAATTAATCTAGCGGTGTGAATTTTTTGATCAGGAGTTTTTATTTGATAATTAGTCGTTAAATTAGTAACGTGAGAATTAGTTATAACCCAGTATTTATTATCTTTGTTAGCTATTAAAAATCCTGAACCTTTATTGTTATCTGCTAATACTTTCACAGTAACTGACCGAGCTATATTTTCAATCGTCGTTTCTGATTCTACTTGAGGAGGAGATTTGCGATTAAAGTTGGCAAAAGGAGGGGATGTACTTCTTTTTGGTTCAACTTTTGGGGGACTTGGAGATTGAGTGAGTTGATTTTGGTTTTTCTCAGTTAATTTAGCTAATACTAACCAGATTGTGCCGCTAACTATTAGTAGAGTGAGGCTAAAAATAATACTAACAGTAAGCTTGTTATTCTTGGTACTTTTAGTTAACCAATCAGTATATTTTTTATAATTCATTGAATATAAAACTCTTAACTCCAATAGTAAAATAGGGAAGAACACCCTACAGTTTAACCATAGGGTGCTAGTTGAGAAGAAATTAGTTGTAGCTATTCACCCGGTGTATTTCTAATAAAGCGATCAATGTCTACTTGAACAAAAATCTGAGGTTGACCACTTCCTGAGTTATGTCTCATAGGACCAAGTTGACGACCATCAAATAAATCCTCTAGATGTTTAATAAATTTTACAGTATCGTCTTCGGGACGCATTGTGATTAAAAGAGTATGACATTGACCATTGGCACTATTGGCGGTTCCATCTCGACTTTGGGCCGTACAAATAACTGGTTGATCATTGATGGTGCCGTTTGTCATGAGACCTAGAGTATTATTGTAATAAGCTTCTTGAAAACGAGGAGATACTTGTTCACAACGTGTTTGAGGGTCATATCCTGAGTTTTTGAAAAACTCTGATTCCCAGACAATCACAGGAATTTTCTTTTGGGGAGTCCAAATGAAGGTGGTGGGCATTTTTTGATTATTGTCTTGATCATAGCTATAGGCACAGATAAATTTGACATCGTTTTCTTGTGCATCAACTCGATTAAAATTGATGTTGAGACCAGCTAAAGCTAAGATAGTGCCAGTTAATAAACCAAAAGTTTTTTTTAAGGTAGTTTTCATGAGTTTTACTCCTAAGTTGTTTAGTGAGATAAAATTTTTTGATGTTTACATAGGTTTATGGTGTGAACTTTTTTTCTTATTACCTATTTCCTTTCTTAATAGTTAACTTGTACTCTCCTGTTTCACCAACGCTGTAAGCTCTAGCTATGATTATATATTCGCCATTCTCCGGTAATTCTACTTGTACTTTAGCATTGAAATTCCCTGGTGACATATCGTCATTTTGAGCGATTACTTCTTCTCGTTCTTCACTGAAAATCAATAGAGAAGGATCAATTTCGTCACTGGTCATTTCTATTTCATAGACACTCCCGGCTTCTCCTTTAAAAGGATAAGCATGAAAATAACTACCGTTGGGTAAAGTTGGATCTCCTTCCTCAAAAGAAGCAACCAGAGAATCAGCCTCAGGAGAAGGGTTAATTGGTTCTGGTTCAGGAGAAGGACGAGGAGGAGGTGGAGTAGGTTTAGGATTATCGCGTAATTGTTGTACCTCGGCTAAAAATGGTTCAAGTACATCACTTGTGATGGCAAAACCTAAGCCATCGCTCCCTCCTTTTACTGAACGAATAAAAGTATTAATACCAATAACTTCTGCTTGAGAGTTTAGTAAAGGACCACCAGAGTTACCGGGATTAATTGCTGCATCATGTTGAATTAAATTATTATTAGCCTCTATCCTGCTAACAATTCCTTGAGTAAAAGTATTTCTTAATCCTAATGGACTGCCAATTGCATACACAGACTGACCCACTCTAACTTGATCTTCTTGTGCAAACAACAAGGGTGGAAAATTATTTCCATCTCGAATTTTTAAAGCTGCTAAATCGGCCTTAGGATGATAAGCAATTACATCAGCTAATAGTTCTCTACCGTCTGAGATAATTACAGTTACGGGAGATTGAGCTTCATCAACTACGTGAGTATTAGTGAGAATGATACCGTTAGACTGGACAATAAAACCACTACCGATACTATTTCCGGCTCTAATTGAAACTACGGAAGGATTAGCTTGTCTGTAGACTTCCATTCTAGTTTCTTCGGCTTCATCACCAATATTGTCATTCCTGGGAGGTTTTGGCGGTTCAGGATCCGGTATTTCAGTTGAATCAGCTACAGGAGATGCCTGTTCCTCATCGGCCTCTTCAACACCATCTTGGACATTTTCTGCCGTTTCGGTTTCTATTGTTTCCCTAGTGTCTGTAGTTGAATTAGAGGAGGTTTGGGGTTGATAGCAACCAACCATACCAGTAGCTAAAATACTAGCTACTATTGTAATTTTTATGATTTCCAAGGATTTGCAATACATTTTCATCTTCTCAACTTATTGTGACCTCCATTATCTAATCTAACGGCAGTGATTACGGAAATTATGCAAAACTACTGAAAATATTTTTTTTAGTAATGAATGAGGGTAAAGATGCAAGATCTGAGTTTAAGGTGTTGGCGATCGCGAAACTATTTCCACGTATTTAACTATATGATTATCTACTTTTTTGAGCTGGAGTTTGAGCAAAACGCATAAAAATAGGAATATTGACAGTTAACTTAAGATGTATTGACAGTTAAATTTATATACTATGCCGAATTAAAAATTGAGAAATAGACTTGACTAGAACTATCTAGGGATCAAAGTTAAATTGTAGCGAACAGACTGATTGAGTCTTTGCCTGAAACAAAAATACTTATTAGTAAGAGTAAGAGTAATGAATTTAAATAATTTCGTCGTGCCATTAACTGAAGAAGCTTACAAAAAAGCTCATAATTTTAGCCAAAAACAGATAGAAGCGAACAAAGCTAAACAAGTTTATTACAATACGTTGGCTGTCTATGCAGTAAATTTCTATTGTCAATGTTTAGATGTTAGAACAGATATAGAAAATAGCGATAGTCAAAATATAATTTGGCAAACATTGAGTAATGTAGCTGACTTGACAATTATAGATGTGGGAAAATTAGAATGTAGATATTTTTTACCTGAAGCAACTCATTTACATATTCCTCCAGAAGTTTGGTTTAATAGAATAGGTTATGTAAGTGTGAGAATAGAAGAAGATAATTTTCAAGCAGTGTTAACAGGATTTATTACTCATGCTGATCGAGAATTAATAGGGTTAAATCAATTAAATAATCTGGAAAATATAATTGATTGTTTACAACCTAGTTATTCCAACTCAAGAGAAGAAAATATTAAGAGATTGACTGCGGCAACTTCTGCTTCTTTAATTAATTTGAATAATTGGCTTCAGGGAGTTTTTACCAAAGAGTGGAAAAGAACATCAGAAATTTTTGGAACTTCAAATCAAACATTAAATCTTGCTTTTACAAAGGGTTATCTTCAATCAGAAGCAGTAACTAGAGGTACAATCATTGACTTGGGTGTAGTAAATATTAACAGTCGAATATCTCTAGTTATTCAAATTCAGTCAGAGTCAGAGGATTCAATGGAAATATTAGTTCAGATAGTATCTTTGTCCCCTAATGAATATTTACCAGAAGGACTAACTTTAAGCAAAATAGAACCAAATAGTGATGATAATCAAGTTGTGGAAGTTAAGCCTCATGAACGAGTTATGCAGATGAATTTTGAGCAAATCAAAGAAAGTCAATTTACACTAAAGCTTGATTATCAATCATATAATTTTTGGTTACAGGAATTTGTGAGTTAAATAAAAATTATACGGCTAAAAACTCCTGAATTACTGCTTGAGTTAAATCGCAAGTAGCACCACTGGCAACTATACCACCTTTTTGCATGGCGTAATATTTATCGGCTTGACGGACAAAGTGTAAATGCTGTTCAACTAGTAACACAGAAATGCCAGTGGTGGCGATAATCTCACGGACGGCATTTTCTATTTCTAGAATAATTGAAGGTTGAATTCCTTCGGTAGGTTCGTCTAAAAGTAATAAATTCGGTTCACCCATTAAAGCGCGGGCGATCGCCAGTTGTTGTTGTTGTCCGCCACTTAAATCTCCTCCCATTCTCCCTAACATAGTTTTCAGTACGGGAAAAAGAGTAAAAATAGTTTCAGGTATCTCAGATTTTTTCTGTTTACGTTTACCTAAACTTTCTAACCCGAGGAGTAAATTTTCTTTGACTGTGAGGCGGGGTATAATTTCTCTCCCTTGGGGGACATAACCTATACCTAGACGCGCACGTTTATCTGTAGAGAAACCCAAAATAGATTTATCTATATAGTTTATTTCTCCAGTTCGTGGTTGCAGTAACCCCATAATTGTTTTGAGTAAAGTAGTTTTACCCACTCCATTACGACCAATTAAGCAAACCATCTCTCCTGGAAAGATCTTTAAATCTACATTTCTAATAATGTGACTTTCGCCGTAGTAGACATTCAAGTTAGATATCTGCAACATTTTATTCATCATGCTGTTCTCCCAAATATACTTCTATTACTCTTGGGTCATTTTGTATCTCATCCATAGTCCCTTCGCATAATAAAGAACCTTGATGTAGCACGCTTACCTTACGAGCAATTTGTCTAACAAACTCCATATCGTGTTCAATCACTATGAGGGAATGACTTTCAGCCAAAGCTATTAATAAGGCGCCGACATTTTCAGTTTCTTCATCGGTTAAGCCTGCTACTGGTTCATCTACTAGGAGTAAATCGGGAGATTGTGCCACTAACATACCTATTTCTAAGCGTTGTTTTTCTCCGTGGGAAAGCAAACCTGCGGCTAAATCTGCCTTAGCCACTAGACCGATGGTTTCTAAAAGATTAATCACTTGAGAACTTTCTTGTTTTTTAGCTTGACCGAGAAGAGTAGCTAGAGAATTTTTATTTTGATTACAAATCAAATCTAGATTTTCTCTCACTGTGAGATTTAAATAAACTCTGGGGGTTTGAAATTTTCTGCCGATACCCATTCGAGATATTTTATATTCCGATAGTTTACGGAGATTGCGGCCTTTGAATAGGACATTTCCTTCAGTTGGTTGGACTTTCCCGGTAATTACGTCTAAAAAAGTGGTTTTTCCTGCACCATTAGGACCAATAATTACTCTCAACTCTCCTGTATCCATACTAAAGTTTAATTGATTGAGGGCTTTAAAACCATCGAAACTGACGGTTAAATTTTCTATAGCCAGAATCTTCTCACTCATCTTATTGTTCTATTTCTTCTCTTTCTTGTTGTACTTCGGGATCTTCTTCTAAACTTGGATAAGTTACCATCGGTTGGCGGATACCGAGTAAAGAGGAAAGTTTTGGCCACACTGTTTCTCGCCACCAGCCGACAATACCATTAGGGAGTACTGTAACTACAATTAAGAATAAAGCCCCTTGGAAAAATAACCAAACGGCGGGAAATTGTTCACTAAGTAAACTTTGGGCGATACGTACTATAAGTGTACCAATAATTGCTCCCACTAGGGTTCCTCTGCCTCCTACTGCTACCCAAATTACCATTTCAATGGAAAAAGCTACTTCCATCGCATTAGGGGTAATGATGCCTGTTTGTACAGTATACAGTGCTCCCGAAATTCCGGCGATCGCTCCTGAGATAGCAAATACTATCACCTTGTATCCTGTAGGGTTGTATCCAGAGAAGCGCATTCTAATTTCATCATCACGAATGGCGATTAAGGCGCGACCGAATCTTCCTGTTGTCAACCAGCGACAGAGAAAATAAATTAAAACTAAACATAAGATAGTTATTTGATAAAAAATTAGTTGCACTTTTGCTGAACTAACGATGACGCCAAAGATTGTTTCTGTATCTGTTTTTAATCCATTGGTCCCATTAATTAGTTTTTGTTGACCATTAAAAAAGTTAAAAAATACTAATAGAGAAGCTTGAGTTAGGATTGAAAAGTAAACTCCTTTGATGCGATTACGAAAAACTAGGTAACCCAGAAGTCCTGCTACGATAGCTGGTATTAACCACATTGCTATCAGAGTCAATGGTAATGATTTAAATGGTTCCCAAAACCAAGGTAATTCACTCACACCATAGAGGGTAAAGAATTCTGGTAATTCTCCTTCAGGAAGCTGCAATTTAAGATACATAGCGAAGGCATAGCCACCTAAGGCGAAGAAAATACCGTGACCTAAACTTAGTAAACCTGTGTAACCCCAAATCAAGTCAATACCTAAGGCTACAATGGCTAAAGCTAGGAATCTGCCTAGGAGTTTGAGGCGAAATTCTGATAAAACCGCCGGAAATAGTATACTAAAAAGTATTGCTATCCCTACTACTATAATTATTTCTCTGATAAGTTTTTTTCGCTGCTGCTGAGATTTTGTCTTCATGATTCTACCAGATAAATCTTTTCTATAATTGGGCCGTGCGACCTTTCGGTGGAAAGATACCTGCCGGTTTTACTTGTAAAAAGGCAATAATTAAAGCAAAAATCAGCACTTTGGCCATACTAGTAGTTGCAAAAAAGTTTAAAACTTCTATCAATGGGGCTAAAAATTCTACTGGAGAGAGAAATATTGCTAGAAGTCCAGATCCCACTAAGTAACTGATAATTCCTATTGCTAATGCTGCTATAACTGAACCCAACAGATTACCAACTCCACCAACAACCACTACCATAAATGTGTCTACTATATAGTTTTGTCCTGTATTTGGTCCCACCGGACCTAGTAAACTTATAGCACATCCGGCTATTCCTGCTAATCCCGAACCAAGGGCAAAAGTTAGCGCATCCACTGTGTCTGTTGGAATACCTAAGCAAGCGCTCATACTTCTATTTTGGGTAACTGCACGAATTCTTAAACCCCAACTGGAGTAGTTGAGAAACCAAAAAGTTGCTAACAAACACAAAATAGTGAGAGTGAGAATGAATATTCTGGTGTAGGGTATTTGAAAAGCATCCATAACTGGAAGTCCTCCCCGTAACCATTCTGGTGCGGTTACATCAACGTTTCTAGCACTAAACCAGGGTTTTGCTAGGGATTGTGAATTTTCTTGAGTAAATATTAATCTAGTACCAAAGTAGGCGATCGCGCTTGATAAGATAAATAAAACTATTTTTGCCCAACTGCGAATATTTACCCAATTACTTTGTTTTTTCAATAAATACAGACCACCGAAAAAGAGTAAACAAAATACACCTATACCAATTACTAGTAAACCGTTTACACTTCTTACGAATTGTCGCAAAATTAGGCTAACTCCCCAGGTAGCTAGTAAGGTTTCTAAAGGGCGACCATAGAGGTAGCGAATCACGCCTTTTTCCAAGATTAGACCCATCAAAGCTGAGACAATAAAAGCCGCAGGTATGGCTACTAGGATATAATAGTTAAACCAGGGGTCTCCCCAACTTTTAAAGATATTTTGCACTACGTATGTGGTGTATCCTCCTAGCATAATCAACTCACCATGGGCAAGATTAATTACACCCATTAGCCCAAAAACTATAGCTAGTCCTAAGGCTGCTATGAGTAATACAGCTCCAATACTTATGCCATTGAAAATACTATCTACAAACAAAGACCACATAATTTGGTTACCTTTTAAATTGAAAATTAAACCGGGACATTTTGGCTGGTAGTCATGTATTAGCTTTTAGGTAGAATTGTTTTAAATAACGAAAAAAGTTATTATGCTAGATAAGTATGAGGGAAGTGTAGGAATTATCAAGACTTCAAGGTTTGGCAGTGATGAAAAAATACCTAGGAAAGAAAGAAAAACCAGCTCCCATTTTACCTAACACCGCTTCACCTGACATCTCTTCTCAACTAGCTTGTCCCGCATTAAGTTAGTCCTCATTATTATTTACTTACATTTGATATTTACCGCCTTTACTGGGGTCACTCCAATCGCAGGCTAATCCTTTTGTTTCTGGTACGTACTGATTCCATGGTATAGGATCTATGGGACCCTCGGTACTCCATACTATGTCAAATAAACCATCATCTCTAACTTGACCGATACGGACAGTTTTAGAGATGTGGTGATTATTTTGCATGGTAACTAGTCCTTCTGGTGCCTCAAATTGTTGACCTAAGGCTGCTTTTCTCACGGCTTCTAAATCAGTAGTTCCTGCGGTTTCTACGGCCTGTTTCCAAAGATAAACCATGATATAAGCTGCTTCCATGGGATCGTTGGTCACGCGGTCTTCTCCGTATTCTGTTTTAAAGGCTTGAACAAATTTTTGATTGGCGGGAGTATCTACGGTTTGGAAGTAATTCCAAGCTGCATAGTGACCTACTAAATATTCTTTACCAATTTGTCTTACTTCTTCTTCGGCAATACTCACTGACATGACTGGATATTTATCTGGAGTTATACCTAAGCCTTGTATCTGTTTAAAGAAAGCTACGTTACTATCACCGTTTAGACTGTTAAATATTACTCCACCAGTGGGTAAAGTTGCTCTAATTTTAGCTACTATGGGAGTAACTTCAGTACTGCCTAGGGGTATATAATCTTCCCCTACTGTTTTACCTCCTTTTGCTTTTAGTTGTTCTTTGATGATGGTATTGGCGGTACGAGGAAAGACATAGTCTGAACCTACTAGGAAAAAGTTTTGACCTTTGTTTTCTAGCAACCAGTCTACAGCAGGTTCAATTTGTTGATTAGGTGCTGCCCCAGTGTAAAATATGTTTTTAGAGCATTCTTGACCTTCGTATTGTACTGGGTACCAAAGCATGTGGTTTTTGGATTCAAAAACTGGTAACACTGCTTTACGGCTTGCGGAAGTCCAACAACCAAATACTGTGACTACTTGGTCTTGGTCTATCAGTTTAGTGGCTTTTTCTGCGAAAGTGGGCCAATCTGAAGCGCCATCTTCTTCTATTGCTTCTATTTGTTTACCTAACACGCCTCCTGCGGCGTTAATTTCTTTGATGGCTAGTTTTTCTGCTTCTACTACTGTAGTTTCACTAATAGCCATGGTTCCACTGAGAGAGTGTAATATGCCTACTTTTATTGTATCTCCATCTGCTGCTTTAGCTTGGCGATCGCCACTTATTGCTTTTAGTAGAACACTTGTTCCTATTGCTGAAGATCCGTATACTAAAAATTTTCTCCGTCCTAATTTGCTCATTTTCAATTGCTAATCTTTTTCAAGTCTGTATAAAACTAAACTATACTAAACTTTAATTAACTGTTTAAATGTAGCTTTTAATACCAAAAATTAATTTGAATATGGTTTCAACTTTTTGCTTTTACTTTAACCAATGCTTCTACTAATTTCTCTTCAATAATAGGTTTACTTATATAATCATTCATTCCTACCTTTAAACATTTTTCTTGTTCTTCTGGAAATGTGTAGGCAGTAACAGCTATTATCCAGGGTTTCTCTAAGTTTTTATAATTTTTCCGAATTTCTTCTGTGGCTTTAATTCCATCCATTTTTGGCATTTCTATATCCATTAGAACTGCATCATAATCTGTTTCTTGTAGTTTCTTAACTGCTTCTAAACCATTCTCTACAACTTCTAACTGACAACTATATTTGCGCAACATCAGGGCTACAACTCTTTGATTAATCTGATTATCTTCTGCTAATAGTATTTTCAAACAACTCAATTTATCCTTATGGCATTCTAACAGATTTTTTCTTGTTTCTGACTCTAATGGAGTAGTCGTTTCAGAAATTGCTTCTAGTTTAACAGTAAAATAAAAACTAGCTCCTGGAGTTGATTTTGATTTACTTAAATCTACTTCAAAATCTAAAGGATAGTCTCCTGATACTACTCCTTGACTTACTACCCAAATTCTCCCTCCCATTACTTCACAAAGATGTTTACATATTGCTAGTCCCAAACCTGTACCCCCATATTTTCTCCCAACTGAATTATCTCCTTGGCTAAAGGGTTGAAAAATATTTTTATGGTTTTTTGGTGTTATGCCAATTCCAGTATCTTGCACTAAAAATTGTATTTTGTCACTCTGATCATCTTCGTGATATTGTTCCCTAATAACTACCTTTATTTCTCCTTGTTCGGTAAATTTTACCGCATTACTTAGTAAATTAAGCAGTATTTGCTTAATTAAATTAGCATCTCCTTTGTAGTGACTAGGTAAATTTTCAGAGATAGTATAGCTAAATTTTACCTTGTTTGTATTGATTTGGGGAATAATCAAATCTTTTATTTCTTCAACTAAAGTTTCTAAAGTAAATTTTATATTTTCTGTTTTTATTTTTCCTGATTCAAATTTAGCATAATCTAAGACATCATTAATGATGTGTAATAATATTTCTCCACTTTTTTGAATAAGTTCTACATAGTGTTTCTGTTCAGAATTTAAATCACTTTGCATCAGCATATTAGTCATTCCTATTATGCCATTCATGGGAGTACGCAGTTCATGATTAATTATGGACAAAAACTTGCTTTTAGATTGATTAGCTATTTCTGCACTTTTTTTCGCTTCACTGAGTTTAGAATTTTGTTCAGCTAGTTTTCTCTCTACTTGTTTTCTTTCACGAATATCTCTAGCAGCTAAACAGAATACCTCTTGATCATAATAATTAATTAGACTCAGGTTAATTTCTACATCAATGGCTGAACCATTTTTTGTTTTATAAAGAGATTCTAAGGACAAAGGTTGTTGAATTTGGATAATTTTATTCAAATAACCGTTAATTACTTCATCATCCATAAGTATTAAATCATAAATAGTTAAACTCAACGCTTCTTTTATAGAATAACCTGATAAGTTACAATGAGCTTGATTACATTCTAAAACTCTTTTTGCTTTAAAATCCACTAAAATGATACTTTCGCCAATTTGTTCAACAACAGCTTTATATTTTTCTTCATTTTCCTTAGCTGCCATTTCGATTCTTTTTTGTTCGTTTAAGTCAATTAAATATATCCTAATTAATTGTTCATTTTTTAAATAATGGGCGTATTGTAACAACAAATTTTTTTCTATTTGGATTTCACCTACTAAAACCTGATCTTGATTTTTATTTAATTCCTCGACTATTTCTGTAAAAGCTGGATGCTTGTATTGTAATTCTTGCAAAAATCGAAATTTTAACTCTGCTGTTTCATTTATATAAATAATTTTGCCTTTTTTATTCAGTTCAATAATGCCATAAGACATTAAATCGTAACCCTTGTTTAAGCGATTTAAAAAATCATCTTGTTCATAAATTGGGATAGTTTTTCTAGATTCATCTAGTATAGATAACTTCAGATTATTACTTTTGTCTAGTTTGGCAAAATTGCTTCTTTCTTTTGCTTGACAATAGTAGTAAATTTCTATATGATTAGCGATTAAAATTTTATCTTGATTTTTTAATTCATAAGATGATACCCTTTGATTATTAACGGTAATACCATTAGTACTTTTGTTTCCCTGTAAATCACCATCAATTATCCAATAACTAAAATTATCTTCTGTATTGTTATATTTAACTTTAACTATAGTAGCATGATGGCGAGATAGTAGATGGGATTTAATAACAATAGAATTATTTGAATGACGTCCAATTGAATAAACATTATCTACAAGTTGAATAGTATTTGTATATAGATTACTCTTAATAGTTATTGAGTGTTGAGCATTCATGTTTATTTGATCCATTGTTGTGACTAATAGAAGAAATATTTATTTAGTTAATAAGCAATTTATCATCATCTTCCTCTTACTTATTTTAACTTATATTTAATTGCGTGAGATTTGATAGTGAGTTAAATTCCATAAAGTAAAATAACTAAAAAAGGAGTAATCACAGCAATAAAAAGGTTAAGAGGAGTGCCAACGCGGACAAAATCGAGAAATTTATAACCTCCGGGACCATAAATCATGGTATTAGTTTGATAGCCGATGGGAGTCATAAAACAATTAGAAGCAGCAAACATAACAGTTAACACGAAAACATAAGGATCCAACCCTAGAGTAACTGCGACCTTGATACCTAAAGGCACCATCAAAACCACTGAAGCATTATTAGATAAAATTGAGGTTAAAATCGTAGTAATCAGGGAAAAAAAGCAGAGAATCCAATAACCATTTAAATTCCCTCCCATACTAGTTAGTGTAGTCGCCAACCATTCTGTAGTTCCTGATTCATCCATAGCGATACCTAGAGGAATTAATCCAGCGAGTAAAAAAATCACATCCCAACGCACAGCACCATAAATCTCCCCAGGTTTTAAACAACCAGTAATAACCATAAGAATTACCCCAGTTAGAGAACTAACTAAAATGGGTAACCAATTAAAAGCAGAGACTAAAACCACTCCAATGATAATAGCCAGAGAAATCAATGCTTTATCCTGTCTGAGACTTTCTACATCTCGTTGGTCAATTACTAACAAATCGCGACTAGTTTGTAAACCCAAAAAACTCTCTTTTGGTCCTTGTACAAGTAATAAATCGCCAAATTTAAGAGAAGTCTTACCAAGACGATCTCTAAGTATTTCCTGGCCTCGTTTTATCGCTAATACTGTAGCATTGTACCGTTGACGAAAGCGTAAATCCTTAAGAGTAGAGCCAATTAAGTTAGAGTTATATAAAATCAGCACTTCAGCAACTTTCTCTTCCCCAGAAGTTAATTCTGCTTCTAACTCACTAAACTTGACTTCAGGGAGAATTTCTACCCCTCTTTCTTCCTTGATACTCATCAACTCCTCGCTACTGCCGCGAATCAGTAAAATATCACCGGCGCTGAGTTTTTTATCAGCTAAAGGTTGGGGAAAATGGTTGCCATTGTGGATTATTTCTAAAACGTCGATATCAAACTTACGCTGTAACGCGCTTTCCCTTAGAGTTTGGCCAATTAAATTAGAGCGTGGATTAATAATAATTTCGGTGACAAAGTCTTTTAATTTATAATCATCACCCACCAATTCACTATTAGCAGGTTTGCGGTCTGGTATAAGTTTAGGACAAATAAAAGCTAAATAAATTAATCCCAAGATAAAAATAATTATTCCTAGAGGAGTAAATTGAAAAATCCCAATTGCTGGATAACCCATTTGTTCATAAATACCACTAGCTAAAATATTAGTAGAAGTTCCCAAGAGAGTAATCATGCCTCCCAAGATAGTACTAAATGACAAGGGCATCAACAGTTTAGAAACGGAGATTCCTTGTTTTTTGGACCAATCTTCCACTATAGGCAGGAAAATAGCGACTACGGCTGTATTATTGATTAAGCCACTAATGGGACCTACTAACAAACCCATAGTAATGATTTGTTGAACAGGATTTTTTCCACCCCAGTTGAGTAGCCAATCTCTGACAATTTGAATAACACCAGTGCGACTAACTCCGGCACTCAGAATAAACATAGACATTACTGTAATTGTTGCTGGATTACTAAAACCAGATATTCCCTGTTCTGGAGTGACTAGATTGAGAATAATTAAAATCACAGCTATTAATAAAGCTGTTATATCCACAGGCAACCATTCAGTAATGAATAAAACTAGGGCCAGACCAACAACAGCAAAGGTTAAAATTATCTCCATACAGTCTCAAAAATTTTTTCTTGAATTTAGCTGATTGTATCTTAGTTTAATTGAATCGGCAAAACAAATTAAGATAAATATAGTAGTTAAATGAAAAGATAAAGATGGAAGTTATCCCAGCTATTGATATTTTAGATGGTAATTGTGTAAGACTCTATCAGGGAGATTATCAACAAGCGCAAACATACGATAATAATCCTGTTGCTGTGGCTAAAACTTGGATAGAAAAAGGCGCTACTCGTCTTCATTTAGTGGACTTAGATGGGGCAAAAGCTGGCCATCCTGTTAACTTAGAGACAATTAAAGCAATTATCGCTGCGGTATCTGTGCCTATTCAAGTCGGTGGGGGTTTACGCACCCTAGATAGTTTACAGACATTAATTAATTTGGGGGTGGAAAAAGTTATTATTGGTACTGTGGCGGTGGAGAAACCACAACAAGTGCAACAATGGTGTCAACAGTTACCCGGACAAGTAATGATTGGTATTGATGCTAGAGACGGTAAAGTGGCAACTAGAGGGTGGTTAGAAACTTCTACAGTTACCGCTATTGATTTAGCTAAACAATTTGAATCAGTTGCCGCAGGAATTATTTATACTGATATCCAGCGAGATGGCACTTTGTCGGGTCCTAATTTGCCTGCTTTGAGAGAATTAGCCTCCGCCGTAAATATACCCGTTATAGCTTCTGGTGGAGTTAGTTGTTTAACTGATTTGTTAAGCTTGTCAGCTTTAGAGACTAAAGGAGTGACGGGTGTGATTGTCGGGCGTGCTTTATATACTGGAGATGTAGATTTATCTGAAGCTATACAAGGGATTGGACCTGGAAGATTACAAGATGTAACTCTAGATGGTCCTACTTTTGCTTAGCTCACATCTTCTACCAGTACATAAGTACTGGTAGAAGATGTGAGTCAAAGGAAAATTTACTCTTGAGTTTATTTGTTACATATCCCAAGTATAAGCTATAGCAATGAGCCAATAGATGTTGACAAAAATGATGAAAAGCCCCCCTTGGTAAGGGGGGTTGGGGGGAAAAGTTAGTGATAAATGTTGTTAACACCACTGCGGTCACTGCTATAACTATCTTTGTATCATAGACTTTTTATTTGAGACTTTTTATCTGAGTTGGACCTAGATATTTAGATAAATAGGGAGAAAAAACCTCATAAATCAAAGTTAAGGGTTTACGGGCGTGCCAAAATAGATAATGTCTGCCCCAAAAGGGACCTTTTGCTTCAAAAGCAGTTTCTAGGGCTTGACAATTTCCATAATATATGCCTTGGACATCACGATATAGTTCTGTATGTAGGCGAGAGAGACTTTCCCAAATAGGTAAAGAGCGATTGCGAAGATACTCATCTACTAAACTAGCATCCCACCAGGAGGCAGCATAGGCTAATCTTTGTCCTGAGGCTGTGCGTAGCCATACTTGTCTTCTGACTCGGGGAGCTGGCACGGCGATAATGTCTTTGGGGGCACCATCTGGGTCTGTGCCAATCAAGGACATATCAATTAAATCTACCTCGGTGGCTTCTCCTGTAAGGAGACGTAAATGACGGGTGGGAGAGCCATCCCCAAGGAGCAATATTTGCCAAGGAGGTGCTAATTGAGTATGGGGTAATCCTGTTTTAATCGCCTCTTCTCCTCCTTGCCAAAGAGGAGTTAGGGCGTGCCATTCTTGGGGAGTAGTAATTTGTGAGTTGAATTTAGAAGTCGAAGTCAAGGTTCTTTACAAATCTTTATAATTCCTTAACTTCTGATCATAAACAATTATGAGAAAAGTTGCGAGGTAGATTAACAAACTCCAAAAACACGATGCTGTAAAGAAGGCATTTGACGGCGCACTTGTGCTAGTTTTTCTGGACTAATTTCGGCGATCGCCATTCCTGGAGCTTCTCCTGCATCTGCGATTACTGTCCCCCAGGGGTCAATAATCATGGCGTGGCCGTGGCTAAAACGGCGTTCGTAGTGGTTTCCCGTTTGTGCTGGGGCGATCACATAACAGGTATTTTCTATAGCCCTAGCTTGTAAAAGTACTTGCCAGTGGTCTTTTCCGGTGTAGGCAGTAAAAGCTGCTGGCACAAACAATACATCTGCCCCTTTTGCGGCTAGATGGCGATATAGTTCTGGAAATCTCACATCATAACAAATAGATAGCCCCAGGTTACCCAATTCTTCTGAAGGATAAACATCTGGTAATTTTTGACTATTCATTACTGTTTTTGACTCTTGATAAGTATTACCGTCGGGTAAATTGACATCAAATAGATGAGCTTTGTTATATTGTGCTAGTTCGGTTCCATCTGGGGCTACTAATGTAGCTTTGTTATAAGCCTTAGTTGGTTCTTCTGGCACCGGGACAGGGTAACCTCCTCCAAGAATAGTTACTTGAAAGCGCTGTGCCATCTTTTTTAAAAAGTTTTGAGTTTTACTGGCAATTTCTGGTGCTAAAGCTAGTTTCTCGTTTTCTTTACCCAAAAAAGCAAAATTTTCAGGTAAACAGACTAATTCTGCTCCACGATGCACAGCTAGTTCAATTAAATCTTCAGCCTCCCGCAAGTTTTTATCCAAGTCAGGCTTACTAGTCATTTGAATTGCAGCAGCTAGATATGATTTCATAGAAAAATAGTTGATGTAAATAATTGATATAGACTAGGGAATTATTAAAACAGGACAAGGAGAAAGATTAATTACCCGATTAGTAACACTTTCGGATCTACCTTCTTCGGTTAAGCCTAAGCCTCGACAACCCATAATAATTAAGTCAGCGTTTATTTCGTCAGCTAAATCACAAATAATAAAAGCTGGCATTCCCTCTTTTTCTACTGCTTCAGATTGTATCCCCTCTTGCTCAAAAAAGCCTTGAGTTTGTTGCAGTAATTGAGATACCGCTAGGGGTGAACTCATTTTTTCTGATTCTTGGGATGTTTGTTCTTGGTCAGTTTTTTCTACTACTGATAGTAAAACTAATTTGCTTTGGTGAATTTGCACTAGTTCTGCTACTGTTTTAGCAGCTTCATAAGCTTCTCGACTACGGTCCACGGGAAATAAGATTGTCTTGAACATCGTACTTCCTTTATATATTACTGTAAATTGTTATTTTCTATTTTCTCACACTTTAGACAATCTTCATGAATTCCCAATTCCGAATTCATAACGACTGCCTATCTTGCTTCTTTTTTAGTTCACAAGCCTAAAGGCCTGTTGCTAACCCCGGCTTGGAACCTTATTTTTTAGCTTCCCGATTGTATAATTTATTGGGCTACACACAAAACACGAAATCCATTCATGAAGCTCGGATCATCTCCCTTATGGTAGAGGCGACTTGCGGAGCGGCAATATCTGGGAATGCTGCTCCAGCATCCTCCACGCAAGACAATATACGTCTCCGAGTTATTTTTATAGGCACTGCCATCTCTTGGTGTATATTCATAATTATCTATATAATTATCTTCGCACCATTCACACACATTCCCGTACATATCGTATAAACCCCATTGATTGGGTTTTTTTTGCCCTACAGGGCGAGTTTGGTCATTAGAGTTATATCCATACCAAGCATAATCTTTTAACTTATCTCCATCTTCTCCAAAAAACCATTCTCCTGGGCTTCCTGCCCGACAGGCATATTCCCATTGGGCTTCACTGGGTAGCTTATATTCTCTCCCTGTCATTTGTGACAATTTTTGACAAAATTCTACAGCATCATGCCAACTTACATCCTCAACCGGGTTATTTTCCCCTCCAAAGTGAGAAGGATTGTTTCCCATCACTGCTTGATATTGAGATTGAGTAATCGGATATTTACCTAGATAAAATGGTTCACTGATGGTTACTAGATGTTTCATTTGCTCGTTACCATACTCATTACTACCCATCATAAATTCCCCTGTGGATATGTAAATTAAATCTAGTTTTACTCCACGAGGTAAATTTTCTGTGTAATCAGATTGTTTCTCTAGTTTTTTCTTCTCAGTTTGAGAGGGGAATGATGTTGTTGATAATAATTTGTTCTCGATTTTGCTTAATTTTTCGCTTAAAGCTTCCATGTCTACAGCTTTACTAAGACATTCGATTAATCGATTTTGTAAGCGTTCTTTTTCTAACTTTAGTTGTGATGTTTCTGTTTCTAATTCTTGAATCTTATCTTTTAATTGTGTTACAATTTCAGCGGATATTGCTGGTTTTTTCGTCTTTTCAATTTTTAATGCTTGTTGTAATTCTTGAATTTGACTTTGGTATTTACGGCTTGTTGTTGTATAGGCTTGAGTAAATTTTTGCCACATCAACTTCACTGACTCTAACTGTCGTTGTTGCTTTTCCACGTAAGCCATGGGAAGATCACTTAAATCACCAGGATAGGGTGTTAAATCATAACCACAGTTTTGACAGTTAGAAACTGTATCTTGATTTTCTTTTTGGCAAATAGGACATTTAATCATTTGTGTTGAGGTGCTAATTGATACTTTACATTTAATATAGATCGTTAAACAGATTTTTGGTAACCTCAATTAAGCTAAAAGTTAATTTTAATATAAAATATATTTATTTTGGCCATTAAATAGTGTAAGTAAAATGCTTATAAAACTTATATAGCAAGGCTTTCTGTGGTTTTAAATATTCGTTTTTTATTACAAATTTTTGATAAAATCCTCTAAAGGCTCATGTTTACCAATAAGTAGGGATTTAGCTACCCCAATCGTGGGTATATCCGTTAACACTCCTAAATGGCAAGCTAAGCCAAAACGACGGGGATGTGCTATTCCTTGACCATCACAAAGAATTAAATCAGGAGTTATCTTTAGAAGGGCGATCGCCTTTAAAACTACAGGAATTTCTCTAAATGATAAATAACCAGGAATATAGGGAAATGATGTGGGAGTAGTAATTACTGCTGTTTCTAATAGTTCTAACTCTGGGAAACTCAGTACCACGGCAGCCCCTTGGGCTATTTTACCATTATCTTTGAAACCTACATCTACTCCTGACACATATTTAACCTTTGTTAGTTTATCTTCGGTAATTATTGATGGTCTTAATTGTGCCTGTATCGCTTTAGCTGCTTCTAAATTTGGATTAATTTCCATAATTTTATTCGCTAATCTCAATTATGTAGTTGGTTAATATTTTAATTATGTCAAGTTTTCGGGTAGTTGAGTATATTCATCAAACTTGACTTTAGTAAATCAACAATTATCTCTACTAATACTAGTATTCAACAAGCTAACTCTACTAAAATTTACTTCGGTAAAAGCAATTTGATTAAATACTGCTAATTTTAAATTACTGTTATTGAATTCAATATTTTTTAATTCTAAATTCTGAAAATTCGCTGCTTCTAAATTAGCATCACTAAAATCAATTTCTTCTAGGGTTTGATTTTGGTCTCCTGAAAACTCTGCTTGACTAAGGTTAGCATTTCTAAAACTCGTTTCATTAAATATATTCTGCTGACTAAAATTAGCCCTTTGACAATTAGTATTATTAAAGTTAGTTTTGCTAATAATATTTAAATGAGCAAAAAATGCTTCAGCTAAATTAGCCGATTCCCAGTTAGAGTTGGTTAAATCTGTTTGATTAATACGTGCTTGATATAAATCAGCGTGACTTATATCAGTGCTAATTAACTTAGATTGAGATATATTAATTTTGTTGAGTATTGCATATTTTAAATTGGCTGCTTCTAAATTATTATTCTCCCATTGACTCTCAACCATATTCGCATTTTGCAAGTTTACTTGAGTAAAATTACAATTATACAAACAGGATTTTTCTAGAGAAATATTTTGTAAATTACTCTTAGTCAGATTTATTCTAGTCAAAGTTACTTTATTGAGATTAGCATTACTCAAATTACTATTTGTCAAATCAATATTATAGCAATGAGCGTTGTAGTGTTAACAATATTTATATTTACAGATCCCCCCAACCCCCCTTAACAAAGGGGGGCTTTTCATGATAACTGTAAACATCTATTTGCTCATTGCTATAGATAAATTTGCTCCTTCTAAACAAGCATTGCTTAGATTAATATCTTTTAGTATTAATTCTCGATGATTATTTTCTTCAACTCTGTAACTAGTACTAGTATTAGTATTACTCGGTCTTCTTCTTCGCCGTCTTATTGGAGGGTTATTATCAGATGTTTTGTCTTCTCTGGGTGTAGGAGTTGGTGCAAGGTGAAAACGAGAGCCATCTAATTTTATTCCTGTTAAATCAACACCAGAAAAATTTCTTTTTCCTTCTCTATATTGTTTGATAAATTCTTGTTCATTCATAAGTTTTAATCTGTTTAAAATTGACTAAAATTCTCAAGGTTTAGAATAATACGCGCATCCGGTTATAGCAATTCTCATACTGGTGAGAAAGGTTATCCTTTTGAGGCAGGAGGCACCTCAGATCTTGCATCTTTATCACTCATTTACAGGTTGTGGATGAATAGTGAGTTTTGAAGTAATGAGTTTTGAAGTAATGAGTAAGACGTCTTGAAGTAAGAAGTCTTGAAGTCTTGGAGTTTTGGAGTAATGGGTTTTGGAGTTTTGAAGTTTTGAAGTAATGAGTAAGAGAATTAATGCGATCGCGCTTAAAAATTGATTCGCAGCCTGTTGGCCAATTTCTGTACTTTTGTTTTGGTGCTTTGATATGAGTCTCCCCCTCCTCACAAGGGTAGGTTTTTTACAAAGAGCTTGTAGTGAGGTTGAGACAAAGAAGACAAGGAAGTTTATGATGATAAATTTTGTCCTTGATTAATATTATCACCCACCATCTCCTCTTGTGATGAAAGAATTTGAGAAAATGGGTTATTAAAGAGACTCCCGGTTTGAGGAGGCAAGGTAGGATCTCCTATAATTTCGATTACCCCTTTTATTACTCCAGTTAAGGGAATGGCAAGAATTACCCCTAATAAACCAGCAATTTTAACTCCAAGTAATAAAGAGATAAAAATAACTACTGGAGGCAGCCCCGTTAAATTTCCCATGATTCTTGGGGCGACTAAATTATCTTTGATTTGTTGAATAATAACGGCAGTTACTAATACTTGTAATGCTAACCACCAATTAATAAATATTAAGATAATTGTGACAGTTCCAATACCTAAAGTTGCTCCAATGAAAGGAATAATTTCCATGAAGCCGATAAACACAGCGAAAAGAAGAAAAAAAGGAATTTTTAGCAAATAAAAGCTAATCAGTAAAGATATAGCCATAAATCCGCCTAATAATAATTGTCCTGTAAAAAATAGTTGTAAATTTTTTTCTAAAGTTACTGTTAAAACTCCCCGAATTTGAGGAGATACAAAACTAATTAAGCCGCTCCAAATTCTATCACCGTCTAATAACATATAAAAGGAAATAACAATTAAGATAATTAAATCAATAAACCAGTTAAATGTTCCTATTACTAATTGAAATCCAGTTTCGGCGATATTTTTAGTTTCAGCCTCGACTCTTGTTAAAATTTGTGAAGCTAAAAATTCAAGATCAATGGGTAGATTTTTGGCATTAATTAACTCTTGAAAATGAATTAACTGTACTTCTCCTTGTTCTAATAAACTGGGTAATCTTACAATTAATTGTTTTCCCTGATTAACCACGGGAGGAAATAAGGTTATTGCTAACAAAACAATGATTAAAATAGCACCTATATAAACTAATGTAGCAGCTAAAGAACGAGGAATAAATTTTTTAAGATTCCGCACTGGATAATTTATAGCAATGAGCAAATAGATGTTTACAGTTATTATGAAAAGCCCCCCGAGTTTGCGGGGGGTTGGGGGGAAAAGTTTATCTAAATATTGTTAACACTACAACGCTCATTGCTATAATAAAAAAGCAATTAAAGAAGCTGTGATAATTAGACTAATCAAGCCACCGATATGTTTCAATCCCTCATAGGGATTATAGTCGATTCTAACCCTACACACAGTATTTAATGTGCATAGCAGAATCAAAGTTTCAATCCCTCATAGGGATTATAGTCGATTCTAACATCAGTTGCCGGAGAATATGTTTTGTTGGGAATCCGTTTCAATCCCTCATAGGGATTATAGTCGATTCTAACACTCCTAGCCCATCGCGCATAGGATCGGTGGTCACGTCGTTTCAATCCCTCATAGGGATTATAGTCGATTCTAACAGTGAATTTCTTTGTTTCCCTATATTTATATAATGTTTCAATCCCTCATAGGGATTATAGTCGATTCTAACCGTAGAAGATCAAGAATCCAGTAACAACAAATTTGTTTCAATCCCTCATAGGGATTATAGTCGATTCTAACTTACCTTGTCTCCTGTTTACGCGCAAACTGTGGCAGTTTCAATCCCTCATAGGGATTATAGTCGATTCTAACCTTTTTAAATCTTCCTTGTCCATATTGGTTTTTTGGTCTCTGTTTCAATCCCTCATAGGGATTATAGTCGATTCTAACTCTTAAGTCAGAACCATCAAATAATTCGTTCCCCCCTGTTTCAATCCCTCATAGGGATTATAGTCGATTCTAACTTCATGCTTTCCCTTTTGAACAGAGTTTAATAAGTTTCAATCCCTCATAGGGATTATAGTCGATTCTAACTAAGCTTGCTCAGAAAGTCGATAAAGTTTTTTTCGTTTCAATCCCTCATAGGGATTATAGTCGATTCTAACGGGTGTACATCTACTATAGTACCTGAATCTATAGTTTCAATCCCTCATAGGGATTATAGTCGATTCTAACTAGCGATAGATGGGCTACACGTCAAATCATTTTTGTTTCAATCCCTCATAGGGATTATAGTCGATTCTAACGGTAGTAGGGGTCTACTACTATTTCCCAATGATTAGTTTCAATCCCTCATAGGGATTATAGTCGATTCTAACTTAACACCTATAAATAATTTTATTTATTTGTAGGTAGTTTCAATCCCTCATAGGGATTATAGTCGATTCTAACTGAGGAATTAGGGAAACGCGCCGATATAGGGTTTAGTTTCAATCCCTCATAGGGATTATAGTCGATTCTAACCTCCTTATCTTTTAATGTTCCGAATATCAGTGTTATAGGGTTTCAATCCCTCATAGGGATTATAGTCGATTCTAACGGGATTATGACGAATTCGCTAAAACCTATAATCTAGATATGTTTCAATCCCTCATAGGGATTATAGTCGATTCTAACAGGGATAGCTGCGCGTATTAAATTTGTGACTTGAGTTCTATCTGTTTCAATCCCTCATAGGGATTATAGTCGATTCTAACACGATTGGTAAAATGTGGACTATGCCAATTTTAAAGCTAGTTTCAATCCCTCATAGGGATTATAGTCGATTCTAACATATGTTCATTGTGAAACCAGCATAGAAACCATAAACGTTTCAATCCCTCATAGGGATTATAGTCGATTCTAACTATTTATCAAATAATTTATTTTCATACCAGGTTTTGTTTCAATCCCTCATAGGGATTATAGTCGATTCTAACCATATACCGGGTTTTGGGGAATATCGTAAGTTTTAAAAGTTTCAATCCCTCATAGGGATTATAGTCGATTCTAACTCTTTATAGTTGACGCCATACTCTAAGGAGTTGGTGTTTCAATCCCTCATAGGGATTATAGTCGATTCTAACTGCTTCATGTTTTAAGGACTTGTTTCAGGTTCGCAAGTTTCAATCCCTCATAGGGATTATAGTCGATTCTAACCTCCTGGGTGGACGGATATCAGCAGCTAAAAGAGCAATTGTTGTTTCAATCCCTCATAGGGATTATAGTCGATTCTAACAATCCAAACATAAATTTACTGATAGTCTTGGTTAAGTGTTTCAATCCCTCATAGGGATTATAGTCGATTCTAACACAGGTGAGTATTTTTTGCTTTTAGGTGTTTTTCTTTAGCTAATGTTTCAATCCCTCATAGGGATTATAGTCGATTCTAACTTTATTCAAGGAGCTGTGAAAAGCTTGAATGATAAGTTTCAATCCCTCATAGGGATTATAGTCGATTCTAACAATTGCGTGAATTGGAGATGCTGGATATTAGTAGCAATAGACTGTTTCAATCCCTCATAGGGATTATAGTCGATTCTAACTAGAAGTAATGCTGTGGGAGCGACTAGTATTTAGGTTTCAATCCCTCATAGGGATTATAGTCGATTCTAACGCGGGTCAGTTGATCGCCCCCGAGTTGCGCATTGTTTCAATCCCTCATAGGGATTATAGTCGATTCTAACATGTCAATCTTTTTTCTGCGAAAGACGCAGAAGAAGTTTCAATCCCTCATAGGGATTATAGTCGATTCTAACAGTTTCCAACCTAGATCGGAGAGGTTCTAAGTTTCAATCCCTCATAGGGATTATAGTCGATTCTAACGCGATCGCTACGGAAATCCCTCTCAATCAACTACCCGTTTCAATCCCTCATAGGGATTATAGTCGATTCTAACAAAAGAAAAGCGATCGCCCTTTCAATTGTAGAGGACGAGTTTCAATCCCTCATAGGGATTATAGTCGATTCTAACTTGCCCAACGATACGCCGATTAATGTTTTCTCAAACGTTTCAATCCCTCATAGGGATTATAGTCGATTCTAACCCTTTTTCAAAGAGAGGTTAAATTAGACTCTAATGTTTCAATCCCTCATAGGGATTATAGTCGATTCTAACTTATTTTTTCAATTGCACTGGCATCAATAATATTGTTTCAATCCCTCATAGGGATTATAGTCGATTCTAACTGCGGTCCTCTGGAAGTAAGGCTCTATATAGTTTTCAAGGTTCAATTGCGCCCAGCTTTGTAAATTAGCCTTGTCGCTTTTTTCCATAATAACATAAAATTCCTGAAATGCCTACTATATAAAGTGCGCCCGGGCTTATATCTAGTTAAAACTCCAAACCTCCTATAGATAGGAGGTTTCAGCGTTTTTTTATTCTCTGTGGAATTCTACACCTACCCGAGGGCGCAGAAAATTAAACAATCATGCAAAAAAAACTGTATCGTCTCTGGGAATTTCTCCCCCAATTCTTTCTACCTTACCTTGGCAACAGCCACAGAGAAAGTAAAAACGAATACTATCAGTTTCAGATTGAATCAACTTGCTTAAACGATATCTTAACTTAGCATACTCCGTTTTGGTCAAATCGCATTCAAACACTGAATACTGCATCCATTGTCCATAGGATTTGAGAATACTATGGATTTTAGTTCGGCGCTTATCCTCTGATATATCATAAGTAACGACTACAAACATAATTGCCTAATTCCTATTTAATAATCAGTGGTGGATATTTGTCGGTTTCTTGCATTAAATATTTAGCCATCAGACGAGCTTGAATTTCAAAAGCTTCTTGATAACTACATTTGCGATTCAAAACCGGATGTTTAAACTCAGATTGCTTTTTTTGTTCGTAGAGTCTGAGAAAGATTTTCAAGCCATCATTAGTTAAAGAAACAGCATGAGAGAGAGATTCTTCTTCAAAATCATCAGGAGAAAGCATTTTGTTGTTAATAGCTTGAAAAACCACTGCATCAACCACTAGAGGACGAAACTCCTCCATTAAGTCTAATGCTAACGCTGGACGTCCATAATGTTCACAGTGAAGATATCCTAAATATGGATCAAATCCGACAATATTAACGGCACTTTGGATATCATGACGTAATAAAGCATATCCTAAACTGAGGATAGCATTAACTGGATCTTTGGGAGGACGACGATTACGATGATTGACACTCCCCCGCTAAGCTCCTAACGTCGCTCTCCACGGGGGATTCTTGCTTCAACGCCTTTTATCTATATCCAGTCAAAGTCAAGACTTAACTGGATACCCGACAAACCGACTCCACAAGCTTTTTCTCTAACGGTGTGCCCCACCGCCATTTTCCCTCTATTGCAAATCACTTTAGCCGCGGCAATGTCGCGGTTCTCCGTGTGCCCACAATGAGGACATTCATGTATCCTTTCACTTAATTTCTTTTTCCCTGTGGTTTTACCACATTTAGGACATTCTTGGCTAGTACCGTCTTTGTTGACTTTTAAATAGTATTTACCTCGCTTCCAAGCAATGTATGGAAGTATTCCGTTTATGAATCCTCCTATGCCACTATCCAAGCTTTGCTTTCTGACTATTCCTCTAGACCAAGAGTTAAAGTTAATGTCCTCTACAAAAATATTATCAGCTAATCCACAAAAATAGTGCGCTAACTGATAATGCCAAGCCTTTCTAGTATTGGCTATTTTTTCATGTAATTTAGCTATTTTATTTTGCAGTTTTAACCAATTGTTAGATCCTTTAATTTTCTTTTTCAATCTTCGTTGCAGCAATTTAAGCTCGCGCAGAGAGTGAGCAAGAAACTTAGGACATTTAATTAATTCGCCTACAGAAGTAGCTACAAAGCTCTTAATCCCCGAGTCTATCCCAATAGAAACTTTACCTACTGGATTGCTGGGCACTTCCACATCACTTTGAAAAGCGATGTTAATATAATAGCCGCTCGCTTTTTTGATTACCCTTATCTGCTTAGGGGTAAATCCTTCTGGATATTCCCTAGATTGCCTAATCTTTACCCAACCTAATGAAGGTAGCTTTACTTTTCCAGGAGCTAAACAGTTTTTCCCGAGTTGAGGGAACAGAAAACTCCTCATCTTCTTTTTAAACCGAGGAAACCCCTTCCCTTGAGTTTTCATGTCGCTAAAAGCGCTATCAAGTGTTTTTAGTGTTTGCTGTAGAACTTGGGAATGTACAGATTTTAGTCGAGGAAAATTTTCTTTAGCTTCAGTTAATTTTTTAGTCTGCCAACAATAACCCGGGTATGGAGCATCTGGAGGAATAATATATTCCTGAACTAGTGAACATCTATCAGCTAAGCTCTTGCGGCTATTAATCCAGTCTTTGCGTTCCCTCAGAGCGTAGTTATAAACAGTTTTGCAAACATCAAGAATGCGGTCTATTTCTGCCCCTTGATGTTTGGTTGTTTTCAGTTTATAGCTATAGTTGAGTGTGAGCATAAACAAAGATATACTGGAATAAATTAATTATAGCAATTACCGTTTTTTATGTCCAGCGATTACCACAAAGAATATAGGTCTACATACAAGCTTACAGTGCATTTAGTTTTAGTGACTAAATACAGGAAGAAAGCTATTAATCTAGATATACTCCAAAGACTAGAAACTATCTTCACGGAAACTTTGGAAAAATTGCAAGTGTACTTCAAGAATTCAATGGAGAAAAAGATCACGTTCACCTATTGATTGAGTTTAGACCAAGCGTTGAATTATCCAAGTTAATCGCCAACCTGAAAACACTTAGTAGCCGATTAATTAGAAAAGAGTTTCCTGGTCTCAGCTCAAAATACTTTTATGGCAAGCCTTACTTTTGGACTAGCTCGTATTTTGTAGCTAGTTGTGGAGGTGCAACTATTGACCAGCTCAAGGCTTACGTGGAAAATCAGAAGCCTGTCAATTAAGGATGTATTGTTTATTTGCTGGTAAAAAGAAGGCCCCCGCTAAACAAAGTTTTAACGGGGCCTTCTTTTTACATTTACAGGTAAAGGTAAATTGTTTGTTGATAATTAACTGCTTAAAAGAGCCAAAATAGGCAGCACTTCCAGCGCCTTCTAATCCTCTTAAGGAACTAACACTACTAGTAGAATCAATGGGGGCTAACGCCTGTTCTATTTTACTCAAATGTGAACTTAAATCCAAGGAATCGTACTTTCGTTGACGACGTAGGAGAGAGTTACGATAATTTTTTAACTTTCCTCGTACAAAAGCACGTACTAAATGTATAGCTTGTTCAGATTCTCCTGCCGCTTGCCATTGTGCTTTTCTCAGAAAGATATTCTTAGTCATTTCTGGTTCTAATCTTCCTAAATATTTTCCTGTTGCCTTGAGAAAACTTAAGGGAATATGACGATCTAGTAATTCTGTAATAATTGCAGGAGAAACTGTAGCACGTCCTAAGATGACAATACCATCAATCTTGACGAGAGGAACGTCAAGGATCTTTTTTTTATCTGCTTTGATAACTAAACGTTCGTCGGTTTTGCCAATAAAGGCATCTTGTTGTGTAATGTAAGCTGTACCCATAATTTTCTATTGTGTTGAGATTTTTTGAATGTGAACTAGTATTTAAGCCTCGTGATAAGAATTCACTTTTTTAACTAATTGAGGCAAACAGCGAGAATAGAGACTACAGCCTTTACACTTTTCGGTGTATTTTGGTTTACTCAGATCTTGCATCTTTTCCAAAAGTTACTGGTGGTGGTTGAGTAATGAGTAATGAGTAATGAGTAATGAGTAATGAGTAAAAGAATTGATGTTAAACCTCTAGGAGACAAAGATTATAGGGAATTAACCATAAATAACATTTTTCCTTAAAAATTAGTACATAAGTTCTGGTGGAAGATATGAGTTTAGGTATTTCTCCTGTGGTTAATAAGTCTCTAATAGCGTTAATTGTGGCGATCGCCTGTTGTCGTAGTTGTGAAGATATGTTTACTGGTTGGCGCTGATGAGAACTAGCATAATAAATATAACCAGTTTCTACAGTCTTATCAGTCATTTCTTCTAAACATAAAGCCTGGGCACACAATTGTAACTCATCATTTTTCCACTTACCTTTTTCTCCTCGTTTGTATTCTACGGGATAAATCTGTCCATCTGCTTCTTCTATTAAGTCAGACTTGCCGATTAGGTGATATTGTTCTGATTTGAGCCAAATTGAGCGTATTTGCCAAGTTTCACCGCGATTTTCTGTACTAGTGGTGTGAACTCGTCCGTGTAAACTTGTTCCTTCGATGGTAAATTGATTATCTGTAAAGTCCAATAAACAGAACATTCTCCACCAGCGATGAGGACAATAGGCATAGTGATTGAGCGCAGCAATCTCGATATAATCGTTCATAATGATTAATTTTTCCTGTGGATATTAATAAAAGTCCGATAACATTTAGCTAGATTTCAAGACTCAGACTTACAGATGATTGGCTTCTGTGGTTTTTGCATTCTCATCGCCATTCCCATTCCCATAGTAGTTTTACGACCAACACCACAATAGAGGGCATAATTAGCTAAAGCATTGATTTGTTTAATTTGTATGGATTCAACTTCTCCAAAGAGACGATAGTTGATATTGCCGATACAGCCGATAAACTTACTGCGAGAATCAGCAACTATTTCCGTACGAATATCAAAAAAACTAGGAAAAATAAATTTAAAGTCTAGAGAATCAAAAGGCATTCCACTATATTTATCCCAACGTCTCTTGATACTGTTAAAAACTGACTCAGCATTAGGTAAAGAAGTATCATAGTTAAGATTGCGAAAAGCTGTAGGAGTGGCGAAGGTAAAATTAAAACTGCGCTCACTTTCACTAGATTCTTCATATAATTGTTGATAAGAACAACTATTTGCCCATGGTTGATTTGATTGAGGTGTTCCCAAGATACTAGTAATATGTAAATCAGCAGAACCTAGATGCCACGCACAGTCCATGTTGAGATTTAACCATAAACGAGTCAATTTACCAAAAATTGCTTCATCTAATAGAGAAATACGAAACCAACAGGCAACACCAGCAGGAATAGATTTTTGATAACTCCAGCGCATTTGATCTAGTCTTTTGCCGATTTGCAGAGGAGAAATAACGAAGGCTTTTTCTGATTGGGATTGATGGAGATAATCACCTAATTTTTGGTCAACAGAACTCACTAAGGTTAAAAACAAGGCGTGTAAATGTCTCCCACTAAGATAGTGGGGTGAAATCGGCGAAATGGGAACAAGGTTAATAACGATACTATAAGGCATTTGATTTGAAATAACTAAATAATTGAACTAAAGGTGATTTTTCCCCCTATTAGACTATGTAGAAGTCTTGATCATCTGGACATTTGAGGGCAAAATTAGCTTGGACAATAGCTAAAATTCCTGATAAGGTGGGAAAGAAGAGATATTCTTGAGGTTTTGATGATGAGTAATCAGAAACTTTGAGGTGATAATAATCTAAACCCTGTTTTTTTAGTTTGGCGATCGCCCAGCGATTTTTACTATTTTCTCGTACAACCACCCCAGGAATTAAAGTCTCTCTAATTGCTTTGATAAAAGACTGAGGGAAAGTAGTCGGTAAAATATTCCCACTTTGTGTTCTAGTTATCTCCATCTTTTCAAAGGCATAGAGTTTAGATAAACAGGTATTATTAAACTTATCTAAATCCTCAACTTGTAGAGAGAAAACAAGACCATAGGGAATTGCAGCGCGACCAGTTAATTCAACTGTATTTCCATTTGTTTCAAACTCTAAATATCTAAGTAAATGAATTGGATCTAGATTTGTTTCTCCCCCTTCATCTAAGAGAAGATTATCAGGATCATAAACATTGATATTCTCAAATAAACTATCCCGGAAACGAAACAATGGGGAATAAATAGCTGTCCACAAATTAGCAAATTCCTTAACTTTTTGTGCCGCTGATTCTTCTTCTTTTATTTCCGCTTCTAGTTTTTCTATAATGTAGTTATCCGTCTCTAGTTCAGCAAAAATTTCTGGATGATTACACTCTAGAAATTTCTTAAGAAATAATTGACGAAGAAAAGGACTCTGTCTAAAGAAAGTTTGAACAAAAGAGAATTGA
Source organism: Johannesbaptistia floridana (assembly GCF_057440575.1). Taxonomy (NCBI): domain Bacteria; kingdom Bacillati; phylum Cyanobacteriota; class Cyanophyceae; order Chroococcales; family Cyanothrichaceae; genus Johannesbaptistia; species Johannesbaptistia floridana. The sequence continues at coordinate 3,758 of NZ_JALKVM010000368.1, read as the reverse complement.
TTTTCTTGTGTAGGTTTCAAAGGTGATTTAGCTAACTTTTCAGCAGTTAAAATCGTCAGTATTCTAAATTTATAGTAATTCCAGGGACGATTATTTCCTAATATTTGCTGAAGATTTTGATAAAGACTAGTAATTAATTTCTCGGCTTCTAAACCCTGTAGAGAAGACTCAATTTCTACTAGAGGTTTAGCAATTTCTAAAAAAGCTTCTGACTTCCAATAGGCATCTAAAAAAGGACGTTTGAGACAATCCAAACTGGTTAACATGGTAGCTAAAGATTCTCTGCCACCATTAGTATCTAACTGATCAATTCCCTGTGACCAAGCCAGATCCGGTAAATAGGCGATCGCTGAAGAACAAATATCAGTTTCTAACTTCCCTAAAACTCGACCAACTCGACCAATTCTCTGCCAAAAAGAAAAGCGATCTCGTGTTGAAAATATCAACCAATCTAAATTTTGTCTAGAGGGATTAGGTATTTTCTCAAAATTGAAACCTATATCTACTGTTTGAGTTGCCAGAATAATCTGTTTTTGAACAGCATTTTGACGTTGACTAACAGGAGTATCCCCAGTGATACGGCCAATTTTATTCTTTAACCCCTGATTACACAATTGATCGTAGATGCGGTTAATTAAATCTTTTGAATCAAGAATAATTGCTCCATTTTGATCAGGATTTTCTGCTATTTTTGCTTTAACTTCTTGAACAATATCTAAAATAAATTGTTCTCGATCATCTGGTTTTGGTCGAATAGTGAGATTAACTTCTGTTTGAGAAGGAATTGTGTTTTCTGTATATTCTTGACCGTCAATACGTTTAACTTTGACTCCTAATTTTTCTAACGTATCTAAAGCAGCATCACAAGCAGGCTCTGGAGTTGCTGTTAATAAAACAATCTTGCGATTATGATTAAAGTAGCCAAACCCATGAGAAAGAGTCATATAGAAAAACAAGCTAACCAACTGTTTGGCATCATAAAGATGAAACTCATCAAAAATTACTGTGGCAAAACTACTGTAAAATTCGCTGGCAATATTGCTTCTATCAAGTCTATTGTAGGCAAAGAAGGTGGCATAGTAAAAAATATCTGGATTAGTTACCAGTAGAATGGGTCGATTTTTACATTCAGGAAAAATAGTAGCAGGTTCACGTAAAACATTATAAATTTTTTCTCCAGGACGATTACTAACATTCTTACTAGACCAATTTTTGACTTTTTTCGCTGAGGCTGCTTTGACAATGTGGGGTAATCCTGCTTTTTTGACAAAATCTTCGGCAGCGAGGGTTTGTTGTTCAATAAGTGCGTTAGTTGGTGCAATATATATACCATTCCTATTTTCATTATGTTTGAGAACACTTAATCCCGCTTTGGTTTTTCCCGTACCAGTTGCAGCAAGATCTAAAATAATATCATGGGTTTTCGCCTGTTGATATACATCAACTTGATGCTGTAAAGCTTTACCCATAAAAGCTAATTCTGGAGGAATATTTGAACAAGCAGCAATGTTAGCGGATTCTAGTTTGATTTGAAGTTGATTCATCATTGGTATTGAGTGTAATTATTCGGTGTGTTATTTCGGGGAATTGGCGATCGCCTTTTTTTTGAGCACCTTGTAGTACTTTGTAGGGTGCGAATTTCGTCAGCGTAACGCACCATAATCATCTACGCAGATGAGGAATTAGCGATCGCTCTTTTTTGAATTCTTTCATATTTTAAGAGTTATTCGGTGCGTTACGCGCATGGAGCGCACTTCACACCCTACGGGAATTAGCGAGTTATTCGGTGCGTTACGCGCTTCGCGCACTTCACACCCTACGGGAATTGGGAATTAGAACCTTGTAGAATCTTGTAGAATCTTGTAGAATCTTGTAGGGTGCGAATTTCGTTAGCGTAACGCACCATAATCATCATAATCACCACAATCATTTTATTTATTCATGCCAGAATCTTGTAGGGTGAGAATTTCGTCAGCGTAACGCACCATAATCATCATAATCATCATAATCATTTTATTTATTCATGCCAGATGGTTCGAGGAATTTGAATATTTCCATCACTTCCCCAATCGGGAGGATAAATTCCTTTAGCAATAAAACGATGAATGCTGGAGTATTTCCAGTTTTGAGGATATTTACACAAGCCGTGTTTTACAGGATTATAATGAATATAATCACAATGTAAGGCAAAATCACGTTCATCAAGAATTAAATGCTCCCAAAAACGACGTTGCCAAAGATTACTTTCTTGACGCTTTTGTCGAGATAGAGAAACTTTTCGATTAATTTTTAATGCTTGTCTATAATATTTGGTAACATAACTTTTGATTAACCGTAATCTTATTGATAAATCATGATTGTCAGAAGGTAAAGTCCACAAACCATGAAAATGATCGGGTAGTAAAACAAAAGCGTCAATGGAAAAGAAATATTTTTCTTTTATTTTTTTGATCGCTTCTCGAAGAGCTTTTCTACCAATATCACTACAAAGCCAAGTATCTCTTTGATATGTGACTTGAGTAATAAAATATGTTCCTCCAGAAATATGAGGTCTTCTATAATTTGGCATTAGGTTTTACTGTTAGAGAAATTATTGATTCTATTGTCATGTTATTCGTTACCTTATTACTAGGATTTTGTTATCTAAAAGAATGATTGGGAATTGGCGATCGCCTTTTTTGAGGTTCTGTTATGGTTAGTCATGATTCGGTGCGTTATTAAGGGGATTGGGAATTGGCGATCGCCCTTTTTTAGATTCTTTTATGTTTTAAGAGTACTTCGTAGTACTTTGTAGGGTGCGAATTTCGTCAGCGTAACGCACCATAATCATCTACGCAGATGAGGAATTAGCGATCGCTCTTTTTTGAGGTTCTTTTATGATTCAAGTAATTATTCGGTGCGTTATTAAGGGGATTAGAAAATAGCGATCGCCTTTTTTGAGGTTCTGTTATGTTTTAAGAGTTATTCGGTGCGTTACGCGCTTCATGCGCACTTCGCACCCTACGGGGGATTGGCGATCGCCTTTTTTGAATTCTTTCATATTTTAAGAGTTATTCGGTGCGTTATTAAGGGGATTAGAAAATAGCGATCGCCCTTTTTTGAGATTCTTTTATGTTTTAAGAGTTATTCGGTGCGTTACGCGCTTCATGCGCACTTCGCACCCTACGGGGGATTGGCGATCGCCTTTTTTGAGGTTCTTTTATGATTCAAGTAATTATTCGGTGCGTTATTAAGGGGATTAGAAAATAGCGATCGCCTTTTTTGAGGTTCTGTTATGTTTTAAGAGTTATTCGGTGCGTTACGCGCTTCATGCGCACTTCGCACCCTACGGGGGATTGGCGATCGCCTTTTTTGAGGTTCTGTTATGGTTAGTCATGATTCGGTGCGTTATTAAGGGGATTGGGAATTGGCGATCGCTACGCAGATGAGGAATTAGCGATCGCTCTTTTTTGAGGTTCTTTTATGATTCAAGTAATTGTTCGGTGCGTTATTAAGGGGATTGGGAATTGGCGATCGCCTTTTTTGAGATTCTTTTATGTTTTAAGAGTTATTCGGTGCGTTACGCGCTTCATGCGCACTTCGCACCCTACGGGGGATTGGCGATCGCCTTTTTTGAGGTTCTGTTATGGTTAGTCATGATTCGGTGCGTTATTAAGGGGATTGGGAATTGGCGATCGCCTTTTTTGAGGTTCTGTTATGGTTAGTAGTACTTTGTAGGGTGCGAATTTCGTCAGCGTAACGCACCATAATCATCTACG
>NZ_JALKVM010000367.1:0-1144 GCF_057440575.1 Johannesbaptistia floridana | reverse complement strand
GGTTCGTAGTTGGACTAAAGTCCAAAAGAGTAATCGGGCTGAAGCCCTACTACAAGCTAGGTTCGTAGTTGGACTAAAGTCCAAAAGAGTAATCGGGCTGAAGCCCTACTACAAGCTAGGTTCGTAGTTGGACTAAAGTCCAAAAGAGTAATCGGGCTGAAGCCCTACTACAAACTAGGTTCGTAGTTGGACTAAAGTCCAAAGACATAATCGGGCTGAAGCCCTACTACGAACCTAGATAACAATTTATTTTGCTAGTTAATCAAAATCCCAACCTTTGCCATAATCTCTCACTGGATATTGTACCCAAAGATCGCGTAACCATTGCCTTGTTTTTGTTTTCAAATACCAATGAACACTACTTTCAATCCAATCATAGGGAGAAGATACCCAATTATGTTTAATAGGATTATAATGTATATAATTTATAGTGGAAAAATAGTGTCTTTCGGAGCGAATAGCGCGATCGCTATAAGAATGCCATACTTTCCCTTTTTGATTATCTTCTTTATTCCATTGATAAGCAAATTTTCCATGAATTAATCTTAATTCTTTGCTAAGCCAGGAAAAATCCACTCTTCCAGTTAATAGATGATAATGATTTGGTAGAATAACCCAAGCCACAATAGGTATATCTTTATCTACAAAAATAGTAAATAACTGATTCAATAATTCTTGACGCCTTTGAGATGAATGTAAACGAGGTTTATGTTGATAACAAGTGGCGGTAATTAGATAAAAATCGAAATCCTGTAAAGGATGAGGAGGAGAGTGAGGAGGGAAACCCTGTTGTAGGCGATATTGTAAAATTTCTTTTTTTTGTTGTTGAGATAAATTGCGATACTCATACATAGGTTCGTAGTTGGACTTTAGTCCTATAGTATAATCGGGCTAAAGCCCTACTACAAACTTGGTTCGTAGTTGGACTTTAGTCCAAGAGAATCATCGGGCTGAAGCCCTACTACAAACTTGGTTCGTAGTTGGACTTTAGTCCTAGAGCATAATCGGGCTGAAGCCCTACTACAAACTTGGTTCGTAGTTGGACTAAAGTCCAAGAAAATCATCGGGCTAAAGCCCTACTACAAACTAGGTTCGTAGTTGGACTAAAGTCCAAGAAAATCATCGGGCTAAAGCCCTACTACAA
>NZ_JALKVM010000366.1:0-6513 GCF_057440575.1 Johannesbaptistia floridana | reverse complement strand
GAACTTTTTCTGAGGTTAATTTAGTACATAAGTACTGGTGCAAGATATGAGATAAACAGCTTTTGTAGGTTGGGCAGGGAGATAACCCAACATAATTAATTAAGACTATTAAAACTGACAGGGTGACATAAAGCGTTAAAGTGAGGTAGATGTCACCTTGTCAGGTTTTTTTTAATGACTTTCAAGTTAAAATAGCACTGCAAGTGGGTCTTTTTATTTATTTTAATGTACAAGTTTTGTATAACTATCTCAATCTCAACAGCTAAAGACAATCATGATCAACCAAAAATCCGTCAATACAGTTCAAAATTCTACTTTCCAACAACCAGAATGGCGTAGACCTTGCTATTCTGACTATTGTTTCTCCCGAATTCCCCAGACTATCTCCCATCTCCTCTTAAATAATCAATCAGGGAATACATTACCTCTAGATACTTTAGAAGGGTTAAACAAAAATTACTCCTCTGTGGTGTTTTTCTTTCTCGATGCTTTTGGTTGGAATTTTTTACAACGAGCTTTAGAGATGAAGTTACCCGCAGTTTTTCGTCTGGCAAAGCAAGGTAATATATCTTTAATCACTTCTCTATTTCCTTCTACTACTGCGGCTCATGTGCATACCTTCAATATGGGTATTCCCCCCAGTCAAACCGGTATTTATGAATGGCGAATGTATGAGAGTAGTCTTGATACTAATATCTCACCGCTGCTTTTTTCCACCGTTGAGGATATACATAGGAAGGAAGGCAATAAACGAGAAACTCTTGTGACTAGAGAAATAGCCAAACCTGAAGATATTTTCATACCTAGTCCTTTCTATCGCCCTCTTTTAGACCGTGGCGTCAGTATTTATTATTTTGACCCTGACGAATTTGTTGATGCTAGTTATAACCGTGTCGTTACTGGTGAAATTCACAGGATAGGCTATGATTCTCTGGAAAATGGGCTTAAAAATCTTTATCAACAAGTCTCAAATGCTCGTCAGCAGTCAAAAAATCAGACATTTTTCAAATTTTATTCGCCTTTATTTGATAGCACCAGTCATCATTATGGACCAGATTCTAATGAGCTAAATGAAGCTCTTCAATACTTTTTTACTTTACTAGAGCTTGAATTTTTTAGTCCTCTTAGTCAAGCTGAAGGTGAGGAAGTAGCAGTCTTAATTAGTGCGGATCATGGACATATTGGGATTAAGCCGGAAGAAACTATCTATCTGGATCAAGAAATCCCAGAAATTATTAATTTTTTCCAAACAACCAAAGCAGGTACTCCTATTTTCCCTTGTGGTTCTCGTCGAGATTTATTTCTGCATGTGCAAAATCAATACCGAGAAAAACTACATGCTATTTTAAGCACACAGCTTGAAGGAATAGCCCAGGTGTTTTATATAGAGGAAGTAATGGAGTTATTTGGTCATGAGCAACCTTCAGAAAAGTTCCTTAGTAATGTCGGTAATTTATTAATCCTTCCCTTCGGCAATCAAGGTGTTTTTCTGGCGGGAAAAGATGGTAGGTATAAAAAAACCAATATCGGTGAACATGGTGGACTATCCTCAGAGGAAATGGACATACCTTTTGCGGTGCTGAATTTTTCTTAACGATGTATTTTCCCTAGTTTTTGGTATAGCGTTTTTCACCAGTCGGAGACAAAGAGTTAGATTGTTGGGTTTCGTTCCCAAGGGCCCAACCCAATACTGCGTAGGTTTTGAAGATTATCTGTTGAGACTGCAAGGGAGCACCGGAGCAGGGGGCGGGGGAGAAATCCGAAAATCTCTCTCCCTGCTCCGGTCTCCCTGCTCCTCTGCTTGCGTCAAAGAAAAGTCAAAATCCCTAACCTACGCAGTATTGGGCCCAACCTACAGAATATAACTAATCGCATATAAGTATACCGCTATGGGCTAGGCACTCATGCAAAAGGAGATAAATATTTTATACTATTTAAGTAATTTTAAGAGAAAAATAAACTTTTTTTAGTCGGGCGCTTTGAATGAGCGATGGGCGCAAGCAAGAGCGCCCCTACTACTTTGCACTTTTTTCAAGATAAAACCAGCTAAAACCTATACCATATCAGAGTTTTAGATTTATTCAGCAAGCCCTAACTAGATATAGTATAAATGCTATAATCTTCCTAATTATGAAAATTTAAATCAATGGAAAATACTAATAACATCATAGTAGTTGGGGGTAGCAATGGAGAATATATTTTAGAATTATTAGATAATTTTGAGTTAGGACAAAAACACCTAGTCACCTCACAACAACTCATTGGAGGTGGGGGAGTCAACTATACTCTTAGATTAGTCAATATGGGTTATTCAGTGTTCCCAATTTTTCCTCTAGGTAAAGATGAAATAGGTAAAAATATACAAAATATTTTATTAGCAAATACTCAAAAAAACTTAAAAAACTCTAAAATCATCAAGTTTATTGCAGCACCAGAATTTCTTCAGGCAAAAATTAGAACTCAAATGTCAACAATTATTCTTCATGGAGAAAGCCGAAGTATTTTTACAGAAAAGCCTCAAGGATTAGAGACATTTTTAGAATTTATTCAAGAAAGTATTGAAAATATTAACAAATTAGTTATTCAACAAATAAGCGCCTTAGTGATTGGAGACATCTACGCAGACAATCATCAATTTTATCCTGAAAATGCCGGAAAATGTACTCAGTATTTAATCGATTATTTTGAAAAAAAAGTTTTAATTTACGCCAATCCCGGGAAAAGTCAAATTTATTTAGGATATAATCTTTGGCGTGAGTATTTACAAAAAGTTAGTATTTTACAACTAAATATCGTAGAGCTAAAAATCCTGTTTCAAAATGAGCGTCAAAGCTTAATAGAAATAATTGAAACTCTCATCAAAGATAAAATAAATACAATTATTACATTAGAAAAGTTTGGACTAATTGGTATTTATGCAAAAGCACCAAAACAACTAATTTTTGCTCATCCCTTGCCAGTTTCTCAAGTTAAAGATACTACAGGGGCAGGAGATGCCCTCGGAGCAGGAATAGTCGCCCAACTACACAATGTAAAAAAATTCTCCTGGGAAGAATTTAAAGGGGCGATCGCCAAAGCCAGAATTTGGTCCGCCTATGCTTGCACTCAATTAGGAGGAGGCGCTAACTGTCCTAATTCTCAACAACTACAAAAATTCCAACAAGAAATACTTCCTGATAATGATCAAAATAGAGGGATAGAAATTCACACAATCGATTCCATCAAAACCATTATTCAGTTACTTGACAAAATTTATTAACCGAAAATATAAGTCTCTAGCCTTTTTCACTCTACTCAGTGCTCCTATTTTAGCTGAGATAGTTAACTAATAGATTGATTTAGGAGTGCCCAAAGGGGCTTAACTAAAATTCATATTAATTTTTATAAAAATCGCCGTTTTTTTGGGCTTTTGTAAAATATGATACAGACAGATAGAAAAAAAGGCTTAGTCAATAAGATACTATCATATTACAGAGGAATATAAAATGAAAACTAAAGTAAACAAATTGATCCAACAAATTCGTAAAGCCACAAAAATGGGACAAGAAATTATCCTTGCTAGTGGATTAAAAAGTGATGGTGTTGTTTATTGTTTTGCAACTTCTAAGGTTTTAGTCATTAATTGTCGAGATTATGGGGCAATTTGGGGATTTGAAGAAGAATATGTAGAATTGAGAAAAGCGATCGCCAATTTAGAATATTCTATAGATACTATTTTCTTAGAACTTCGAGGAAAAGTTTACTACGAATTTTGAGATAGATGCTTCAATCCGAGATAGGGGAGCGATTCTCAGATTTTGCATCTTTTCCAAAAGTTATTGGTGTAGTAGGGGCGCTCATACTTGCGCCCTTTTTATTTTTTACGCTCTTGCTTTGCGCCCTTTTTATTTTTTACGCTCTTGCTTTGCGCCCTTTTTATTTTTTACGCTCTTGTTTTGCGCCCTTTTTACGCTTTTTACGCTCAAGCTTTAGGCTTTTTTGGCGGTTTTGGTGCAAGATATAAAGATCGCCATTTAATCACAAAATACGAGTAAAATAATGCTATGAGTCAACTAAATCAAGCAGTGGTTTTAATTACAGGAGCTGCCGGAGGATTTGGACAACAATTTACAAAACAACTACTAGCAGCTAATAGTTATTTAATTTTAAGCGATCGCTCCGCAGAAATAGTAGAAGAAACTGCCGAAAAAATTACTAAAGAAGTTAATACAGGAAAAATTATTGCCACCCTTAACGCTGACTTAGCTACTTCTGAGGGATGTATATCTCTTTACGAAAAAGTTCAAACTCTCAATACCCCAGTAGATATATTAATTAACAATGCCGGGATTGGACTATTTGGCAGGATGGACGAAGTCCCACCAGAAAAATGGCAACAAATGATGCAGGTAAACCTCTTAGCGCCAATGCAACTATCTTCTCTGTTTGCGCCTCAAATGATTCAGCGGCAACAGGGACATATAGTTAATATATCTTCAGTAGCGGGTTTATCAGCGACAGCAGGCTTAGCCCACTACAGCGCTAGTAAGTTTGGTTTACGTGGATTTGGAGAAGGGTTAAGGGAAGAATTAAAGCCATACAATATCAAAGTAACTACAGTCTATCCTTTTTTTAGTCGTACTCCAATTTTACGTTCCCAAGGATATGGTAGTCTAGCTAAAAATAGTGATATTAATTATTTAGAAAGCATTGCTACTAATCCAGTAGATATAGTTAAAAGAGTTATCCAAGGAATTCGTCAAAACAAAGCAGAAGTATTACCTGATTCTCAAGCTAAGGGGATTTATCTAATTATGAGATACTTTCCGGCATTGATGCCATTTTTAGCTAATAATCTTAGTAAAAAGATGAGGATAATTTAGAAATACCGTAGGGTGCGTTAACGAAGTGTAACGCACCGTAATATCATGTCCGTTTAATTAGTTATAGCAATGAGCGTTGTACTGTTAACAATATTTATAGTTACAGATCCCCCCTTCCCCCCCGCAAACTCGGGGGGCTTTTCATGATAACTGTAAACATCTATTTGGTCATTGCTATATGATAAAGTTCTACCTTCATACCTTCTTCCTTCCCTTCTGCCTCCTGCCTCCTGCCTCCTGCCTCCTACCTCACCTTATTTTTATCGTAAGTATTCACCCGAACTTGATATAACAGCATCAAATCACATTGTTTAACTATAAACTTAAAATATGTCATCTAGATTGTTACGAATAATTTGGGTAGTAGGATGATTTATGCCTAAAGTTCGTTTAGCTATCTCTAAAGCTTGGGTGTAGAGAGGTTCGGCTTCGCTGTATCTCCCTTGGCTTTTGTAGAGATTAGCTAAATTGTTCAAGCTTTCTGCCACATCGGGATGGTCCCCTTTAAACATTCGCTGTCTCATCTCTAAAGCTTGGGTGTAGAGAGGTTCGGCTTCGCTGTATCTCCCTTGGCTTTTGTAGAGTGCGGCTAAATTGTTCAAGCTTTGTGCCACATCGGGATGGTCCCCCTCAAACATTCGCTGTCTCATCTCTAAAGCTTCGGTGTAGAGAGGTTCAGCTTCGGTGTATCTCCCTTGGCTATAGTAGAGATTAGCTAAATTGTTCAAGCTAGTTGCCACGTATGGATGGTCTCCATTAAACATTCGCCTTGTCATCTCTAAAGCTTGGTTCAAGAGAGGTTCGGCTTCGCTGTATCTCCCTTGGCTTTTGTAGAGTGCGGCTAAATTGTTCAAGCTTGTAGCCACATCGGGATGGTCCCCATTAAACATTCGCCTTGTTATCTCTAAAGCTTCGGTGTAGAGAGGTTCAGCTTCGCTGTATCTCCCTTGGCTATAGTAGAGATAAGCTAAATTGTTCAAGCTAGTTGCCACATCGGGATGGTCTCCTTTAAACATTCGCCTTGTCATCTCTAAAGCTTGGGTGTAGAGAGGTTCGGCTTCGCTGTATCTCCCTTGGCTATCGTAGAGTCCGGCTAAATTGTTCCAGCTATTTGCTACATCGGGATGGTCCCCCTCAAACATTCGCCTTGTCATCTCTAAAGCTTGGTTCAAGAGAGGTTCGGCTTCGCTGTATCTCCCTTGGCTTTTGTAGAGATAAGCTAAATTGTTCAAGCTAGTTGCCACAGAGGGATGGTCCTCCTCAAACATTCGCCTTGTCATCTCTAAAGCTTGGTTCAAGAGAGGTTCGGCTTCGCTGTATCTCCCTTGGCTTTTGTAGAGATAAGCTAAATTGTTCAAGCTAGTTGCCACAGAGGGATGGTCCCCCTCAAACATTCGCCTTTTCATTTCTAAAGCTTGGGTGTAGAGACGTTCGGCTTTGGTGTATCTCCCTTGGCTATCGTAGAGTCCGGCTAAATTGTTCAAGCTATTTGCCACAGAGGGATGGTCCCCCTCAAACATTCGCCTTTTCATTTCTAAAGCTTGGGTGTAGAGACGTTCGGCTTTGGTGTATCTCCCTTGGCTATCGTAGAGTCCGGCTAAATTGTTCAAGCTATTTGCCACAGAGGGATGGTCCCCCTCAAACATTCGCC
>NZ_JALKVM010000365.1:0-6522 GCF_057440575.1 Johannesbaptistia floridana | reverse complement strand
TCTTTGGCTTTATACTTCTTTTATATTTTATCTATGGGGCTGCTGAATGTGGGTTACTAAATGATTAAGGCGGACGCGCCAATTATCCGGCTTGGAGAGCAAGTAGGAAAATATACCCTTCGCCTTGGCAGTTAGATTGGGATTGTCTAAAAATCCCTTATCAATAATTGTGTATGGGTTGTGTTTATCGTGTTGAACTCTGAATGTAGTCATTGCTTATTACTAAAAAATTGACATAGGAATCTCCGGTTTTGTTGCAAAAAATAATTAGTTACATTTACTTGTGACTAAATGTTAATATTGTCGAAAAAATCCTTCATAACAAACAATTTCAACTGTAGAAATTTCTATCCATCTTTGCCATATACTCTCAGGAATTATTAGGGTGTATCGCTTTCTATCTTCCCTACCTTCTTCTGTAAGTTGAATTGTTTCTAAAACAATCTCACTAGAATCTTTAAAATTAGCTAAAAAAGTTATAATGGGAATATTCGGGAATTCACCAGGAGGTACAACCATAACCCGTTCAACAATCCAGTATACCTTTCTATTTTGTTGGTCAAAAGTCGGTCCTGAAATAAGTTGATATGAAGTCTGATCATTAACCTTGCAATTAAAAGCGTTATCTTGCCATTTCGGATCTGATATACTTCTTGTTTGTGCTAAAAACTCAGGTTTATTGTTAATTTTTTCCACTTGATTTTGAGTTAGTAATAAGTTTGTATTACTAAGAAATAAATTATTACCAGCCCTACCACCCCCTGTTATTTTCATCGTGTTATTATTAGTATTTACTTCCGTAGGGACGGTGCCGTCTGGAGCTATTTGCCCTAATACAGGTGTATAAGGTAATAAGGAACTAACAATTAAGGTTAGACCAAAAAACCAGGATTTTTTCATAATTTCACTCGGTTAGTATTAAATGTAACAATTTACTCCAATATTAGTTAATAAGGGAAGTAGAAGGCGATAACATAGGCTTTACTATCAATAATAGCTACAAATAGGGTTCTGTTGCAAAAAATATCAGTCGCGCTCGTAATATGCTAAATTATAGGGGCGTGACTGCTCTATTTAACAGAATTGATGAATCCCAAACAACCTCAGCCGTGGAAGACATGAAGAGAGAAGGAATTCTGGATCCAAATAGTAAATTGAGACGGGTGAAATATCTAAATAATTTAATTGAACAAGATCACAGAGCCGTCAAAAAAATAACTAATGCTGGATTGGGATACAAATCGTTCGGTACAGAGTGGCGAACTATAAGAGGAATTGAAATTATGCACGCAATTAACAAAAGTCAAGTTGATGGTGTTGATCATAGGGATAGTGTAGCTCAAAAAGAATTTATTGAATCACTATTTGATGTTGCTGCTTAAAAACACGCGAGATACACAGAAGTATTGTATGCTTCATGACTCTTTGCAACAGAACCTTCCTGGACGATAAAATTATGATTCTTGTAAGTAATTGCATAGGGATTGTGTTTGTTGTATAATATGGTAACCTAAAAAAATACAAACATTGATTATTGAAATATAAGATGAAAAAATTATTAATTAAGCAAGTAGTGCTAACCATGCCTTTCTTAGCTTTATTTTTTACTTTTCCTTGTAAAACTGAAGCTATTGATGTGTTTAATAGTCAAGACAAAAAATCTTATTTTGCAGGACAATTAATTGTTTTAAGTCAGTCAGACATTGTTGATACTTGCTGGACACTTTTCGCAGGTAGTCCGTCTTATGCTACATTTACGTATGAATTTCGTTCTAATGGAACATATAGACTACGTTCTACATTTCCTACTAATTCAGAAGTAGAAGGAGAATGGAGAATCTCTTCTGGTAAAGTTATAACTAGATCTTTAAGACGTAGATTTATAGGACTTGAGAATAATTGGGTTGAGTTAAAGAATTCTGAGTGGGTAGAAGATTTTCTTTCTATCCAAGATGGAAAATTAATAAACGCAGTAGGAAGTGAATTTAGCCGATGTTAAGCAATTTCAGTAGATGGAAATGTTTTCTAGAAGCCTTATGGCTTCGTCTATATAGAGCAAAAGTACTATCATCTCTAATCCTTGTTTTACAATTGTTTTTAGCTTTGATAGATTTTATTCTGCGAGGGCTCGCCAAGAGTGGCAAGATTATTTTGTCAAATATGAAGGCTGAAAGGCTTATTCTCTCGTTGATCAAAAAAAGTTTTCCATCTACTGAAATTTTTTGTGCCTTGAAATGAGAAATCTTGCCTAAAAGTATGAATGATATACTTTATCGCTGGAGCTTGTTTCTCTTCCAAGGTCTGCTTACACATAGCTGAAGTAATCTGTCGTTTCTAACTTTTTGCGACAGAACCTTATCTTCTAGCTGAATCCTTTCTTACAAATAATTCTAACTGTAGAAATTTCTGACCATCTTTGCCAAATACTATTAGGAATTATCAGAGTGAATCGCTTTATATCTCCTTGACCTTCTTCACTAAGTTGAGCTGTCCCTAAAATAACCCCACTCGAATCTACAAATTCAGCTAAAAAATATGGAGGAACTGTAAATTTTATATTGCTCAAATCAAGAGGTTCTCCAGGAACTCTACGTGTACCTACAAAAACACTTTCAACAATCCAATCTACTTGTGTATTTTGTTCATCAAAACTTGGTCCAGAAGTAATTTGATATGAACTATTATCACTATACTTGCAGTTAAAACTGTCATCTTCCCATTGTGGAGCTGATATACTTCTTGTTTGTGCCAACAATTGAGATTCGTTGTTAATCCCTTCTGTTCGATTTTGAGTTAAGGCTAATTTTGTATTTAAAAAACAAACAAAAATTACACTTGATATGAGTATTACTCTAATTGATAGATAAGAGTTTTTCATGGATCTTATTTACTACTAACCTACAATATTACTAACAAGTAAAGTTATGATGTAATTATAACACAATAGTTGAAATATAATCACCATTTTTTTTGTATATTTATTTTTCTATTTTATACAAAGAAATAGGGGTTGAGCCGAGATACGTGTAAGTGCGATTCGTTCTGGAGAAACCCATTATTTGGAGGGATTCCAGGCATCAGTAAAGTAACCAAATTTGGTTGAGTCCGCACTTTAAAATCCTTTACTGATGACAACTTGATATCCATGTAAGTGAGGTGAGTAACCTAGAAAACCAAGTCTTACCGCCCTGGTGCGGGGCTGAAAGCACATAAGCTACCAATAATGGTAGCCCCTACGGAGGCGACTGACTATCAAATTCGTAAAGCGGGGATGAAAGCGGTAAATGGTGGTAATTGCTGAAAGCACCAACCGCAAGCAAGAGTCTATGGGGAGAGCAGACGAAATGTCGTTGAGCCATCGTTACATCTCACCAAGGGATATAAGCTTGTGTTTCGGACACACCTTGGTTCGGAAATAACCGATAGGGTAAGGACTGTTAGGTTCTTACAACTGAAACAGCGCACTTCCTAAACCCCCGGTGGAAAGACATCCCCTAAAGACTCGAAAAAAATGGATGTCAGGAACGAAGTAACCCAAATTATAGCTCCTATGGAGGTCGATACATAGGTAGGCGGTCAGGCTAAAAGCTTTAATTGGATGGGATGGGTTAAGAAGCAAATGCCTAAACCGAAGTAACGGTTAAAGCCTGAAAAGGGATGGAGTAATGTCCAGGATAAGCAGACGTAACTCGCAATGTGCATAGAGCTAGAGGT
The DNA here is from genome assembly GCF_057440575.1 of Johannesbaptistia floridana. Classification (NCBI taxonomy): domain Bacteria; kingdom Bacillati; phylum Cyanobacteriota; class Cyanophyceae; order Chroococcales; family Cyanothrichaceae; genus Johannesbaptistia; species Johannesbaptistia floridana. The sequence goes on along the minus strand of NZ_JALKVM010000365.1, from coordinate 2,808 downwards.
GTAAGTAGTAATGAAAAAGCTTAAATCAGATTCAACACTGAATACTGAGGGATGGAGGAGTATCAATTGGCGCCAAGTCGAAAAGTACGTCTTCAAGTTACAAAAACGCATCTACGCCGCTTCACGTTGTGGCGATATTAAGCGAGCCAGAAAACTCCAACGAACATTAATGAGGTCTTGGTCGAATAGAGCTTTAGCGGTTAGAAGGGTAACACAAGACAACCAAGGTAAAAAGACAGCCGGAGTGGACGGTATAAAATTACTATCCCCAGAAGCACGTCTGAACCTAACAAATGGTCTATACATAAACGGCAAATCCAAACCCACACGGAGAATATGGATTCCTAAGCCAGGGAAAACAGAGAAACGACCACTTTCTATACCTACTATATTTGACCGCGCCCTTCAAGCTGTAGTAAAAGCTACGCTAGAGCCTGAGTGGGAAGCTCGATTTGAACCATCAAATTATGGTTTTCGACCCGGTAGGTCATGCCATGATGCCATTAAACATATCAAAAACTGCATAGTATCAAAAGCGAAATTTGTTTTCGATGCAGATATATCGCAGTGCTTCGACCGCATAGACCATAAAGCTTTACTTCTGAAACTAAATGTCAAAGGAAAAATTAAGCAACAAATAAAAGCTTGGTTAAAATCTGGGGCTGTAGATTCAGGAGAATTCATAGCAAGTAATGATGGAACTCCGCAAGGAGGTGTGCTTTCACCATTATTAGCGAATATTGCTTTGCATGGTTTAGAAAATCTTATTGACCAAGAATTTTCAGCTAATAAGGCAGGTAAAGTAATCGGGTCAAAAGCTAAATTTGGACAGGAAATACAGAAGCCTACTTTTATAAGATATGCTGATGATTTCGTTGTTTTAAATGAATCCAAAGCGGTCATTATTAGGTGTGAGGAAATCATAAAACAATGGCTAAAAGGTATTGGCTTAGAATTGAAACCTGAAAAGACTCGAATAACACATACATTACATCCGCACTTAAGTGAGGATGGTATGGCAGGATTTGATTTTCTTGGACATCATATCCAACAATATCCTGCGGGAAAATACCGAGACAATAAAAACAGTCGAGGTGTAAGTCTTGGTTTCATCACCCTCATTACCCCCTCAAAAAAGGCAATTGAGACCCACAAACTTAAAATCAAATCCATCATTACTAAAAACAAATCTAAGTCTCAAGCAAAGCTTATTAAAGACTTAAATCCTGTAATTAGAGGATGGGCGAGGTATTACAGAGTCTCAGATGCAGGAACCACAGGGGATTTCTCACGGTTAGACAGAATACTCTATCTTCGATTGAGAAGATGGGCGAAAAGACAAACCGGAAGCATTAATAAAGGACACCAGAAATATTGGCACACAATAGGCGATAAGCAATGGGTTTTTGCGACACGACCAACTAGCGGCGCTTTGGAACTAACAACTTATATCGAGTTCCATTCCAGTGTAAACGACTACGTTAAGGTCTTAGCCGATAAAAGCCCGTATGATGGTGAATCTCTTTATTGGAGTCAAAGACTAAGTAAATACCCTGAGATGCCTAGTAGAAAATCTGCGTTACTAAAGCAACAAAAGGGGAAATGTGCTTGGTGCGGCTTGCATTTTAAAGAAGGTGATGTATTGGAAATTGACCACATAAAGCCCATTTCATGCGGAGGCAAAGATAAATGGGAAAATCTCCAATTACTACACCGCCATTGCCACGATGAAAAAACTGCCAACGATGGTAGTCAGAAGTCCCGTAGTGACAAAAGGGAAACACATTGAGTAGCCGTGTGAAGGGACAACTTTCATGCACGGTTTCGGATGGGAGGTGAGGTGCAGCAATGCTCCTCATCGACCCTAACAATCAGGCCACATATCCTTGTAACCCTTGCTGTGTAAAAGTTTGATTTTCTAGAGACTATTGCGATCGCTGACTATTAGACATTTCCAGAAAAGATTTTTAAATGGCTCGTAGTCTGGTTCTAACGGATTTTGTGGGTGGACGATTTTTCAGCAGTTCGACGACCATTTAGAGAACTGGCAATCAACAAATTATGCAGCCAGTTGTCATGGTAACTCTCAATGGGGAAGATTTCTGGATTTTTTTCTAGGAGTTGAAGAATATATCTTCTAAAAGTGTCATTATCAGCTATAATGTTCTTATATTCGGCTTCACTAGCAACAGGTATGCAAATACTTTTATCTCCTCTAACAGAGTGGGTCATTCTTTAAATTAAGCATCAAAATAGTCAACGGCTTGACTACTTTAACCGAAAACCAGCACTCTGTCATTAGATGGCGAGCACTACCAAAATCGCTTACCCACAAAATCCCTTAGAACGAGCAAATCAAATAGTGTTCAATAATTATTCGCGATTGTTTTTCGCGAACTAGTCTCTTTTTGTTAAACTGAATAAAAATACTCAAGTTTGAGTATGGCGATCGCCTTTATCCTTTTGCATTATTTGCGTCTGAAGGCTTATCCATAATGAAATTCTCTGTGACAATTGGGACACAAAGCCAAAACATTATCAAGACTATCACATCCACCTTCTGATAACGGTATTATGTGATGAACTTCTAAATAAAGAGTATTATTTGAAGCTCTTATAAAAGGAGCGTCCTTTTTGCATTTTTCACACTTACCTTCTGCTCTGTGTAATGCTTCGGCGATGAGATCAGGATTTCTTTCATATCTGTAAGAAATAACTTTAATCTTTTTAGGTTTTTTATTTGACATTTTTATCCCACATTCAGCAGCCCCATAGATAAAATATAAAAGAAGTATAAAGCCAAAGAAT
>NZ_JALKVM010000364.1:0-6567 GCF_057440575.1 Johannesbaptistia floridana | reverse complement strand
AAATGAACTTTTTCTGAGGTTAATTTAGTACATAAGTACTGGTGGAAGATATGAGAAAAAGGGAGAAAGAGAGCTTTGTTATAGTATGTAGGGGCGCTCATACTTGCGCCCACATCAAGTTAATTAGGGTGCGAAGTAAGCAATGTAACGCACCTGAGCGGCGATCGCACGAAAGACAAGATGGCGATCGCTCATAATTATAGCAGTGACCGCAGTGGTGTTAACAACATTTATCACTAACTTTTCCCCCCTTCCCCCCTTACCAAGGGGGGCTTTTCATCATTTTTGTCAACATCTATTGGCTCATTGCTATAAGTAGGATGCGAAGTACTCAGTTTAACGCACCTGAGCAGCGATCGCACGAAAGACAAGATGGCGATCGCTCATTGCTATAAGTAGGATGCGAAGTACTCAGTTTAAGGCACCTGAGCGGCGATCGCACGAAAGACAAGATGGCGATCGCACGAAAGACAAGATGGCGATCGCTGATAATTAAGTAGGATGCGAAGTACTCAGTTTAACGCACCTGAGCGGCGATCGCACGAAAGACAAGATGGCGATCGCGCATAACTAAGTAGGGTGCGTTAACGAAGTGTAACGCACCATAACTTATGTAGTAATCAAGATTTTATCTTAAAATAAAATATATTAGTATTTTAAGTTAATTAAATATTGTTGCTATTGAATTTTTCCAAACTAGTTTGTATGATATATGAATAGACATGAGATACTTAAAATTTTAGAACGTATCCCAGTAAATCAGTTTAAGAAATTAGTATTTAGTTTAGATGCTCCTAAACAAGATTTACCAGGTGAGAATACACCACTGGGAGAACAAGCTATAAAATTACTAGAATGGGCAGAATCACCCTTTGGTTGTACCTTAAAAGAGGTTGAAAAAGCTTTAGAAAAAATTAGTCAACCAACAGAAGTCCCATCAACAATACCTCATAACCTAGGTAGGGTAAGACGTGCAGCGAGAAACTTTATTGGTCGTGAAAGAAAACTGGAAGAACTTCATCAACAATTACAACAACAAAAACGTATAGCGATTACAGCAACCATCACGGGAATGGCCGGGGTTGGCAAAACCGAACTAGCCATACAGTATGTATTAGCTCAAAAACAGCAGCCAGTTTACCCAGGGGGAATATGTTGGGTACAAGTACCAAATAAGAATGTAGGGGAACAACTCCTAGATTTTGCACAATCTCAACTAGAATTAAATCCACCACAGGAGTGGGATTTACAACAGCGATTAGATTACTGTTGGCCAAGATGGCGACCTCCTGGTGATGTTCTGATTGTCTTAGATGATGTACGTCAATATGCAGAAATTGAAGATTATTTACCACCCCAAGAACCAAGATTTAAAGTATTAATCACCACCAGAAGAGAAGGATTAGCCCAATATTTTGACCAATTGCGTTTAGAAATCTTGGACAAAGATTCAGCTTTGGAATTATTAGCATCATTTATTGGTGTAGATAAACTAGAAAAAGAAAGAGAAACAGCAGAAGAACTATGTGAATGGCTAGGATACTTACCATTAGGGATAGAATTAGTCGGGCGATTTCTCAAAAGACGTTCGAGTTGGTCATTAACTAAAGTTTTATCGAATTTAAAAGAAAAAAGCCTTCAAGAAAGTAAACCACTACAAAGGATAGAGGTAGAAGCAGATTCTCCCAAAGGAATCATAGAGGCTTTGGATTTAAGTTGGGATGAATTAGATGAAGGAGGCAAAAAGTTAGCTTGTTTTTTAAGTTTGTTTGCATTAGCACCAATTGAGTGGAATTTAGTAGTTAAATGTTCACCAGAAGAAGATGAAGAGGATTTAGAAGAAATTATATATGATCAACTTCTGACATTGAATTTAATTAGAGAAACAGAAGGGGAAAGAGAAACTTATCAATTCCATCAACTAGTACATAGGTATTTTAAGTATAAGTTAGAGGAAAGACCAGAATCAGAAGAGTTAAAGTCTCAATTTGTTCAAGGAATGGTAAAAGAGGCAAAAACTATTCCTAGTACTCCCATAAAATCAGACATAGAACAGGTAAAATTCTCTATTCCTCACATAGCTGAATCAACCCAAGAGTTATTAAGAAACTGGTTATCCCATGAAGATGTAATTTTGCCATTTATGGGTGTGGGTAGCTATTATGAGGCACAGGGTTTATATACCTTAGCAGAACCATGGTATGAAGAATGTTTAAAAGTTTGTCAAGGCTTATTCTCTGGGGACAATTTCTATGTGGCTACAAGCTTGAACAATTTAGCTAATCTCTACGATAGCCAAGGGAGATACAGCGAAGCCGAACCTCTCTACACCGAAGCTAAACAGATGTATAGGCGAATGTTTAAAGGAGACCATCTTAGTGTGGCAACTAGCTTGAATAATTTAGCCGGACTCTACCATAGCCAAGGGAGATACAGCGAAGCCGAACCTCTCATAACTCAAGCTTTAGAGATGAATAGGCGAATGTTTAATGGAGACCATCCTAAGGTGGCTACAAGCTTGAACAATTTAGCCGGACTCTACTATAGCCAAGGGAGATACAGCGAAGCCGAACCTCTCTACACCGAAGCTTTAGAGATGACTAGGCGAATGTTTAAAGGAGACCATCCCGATGTGGGCTCTAGCTTGAACAGTTTAGCCGGACTCTACCATAGCCAAGGGAGATACAGCGAAGCCGAACCTCTCATAACTCAAGCTTTAGAGATGAATAGGCGAATGTTTAATGGAGACCATCCTGATGTGGCACAAAGCTTGAACAGTTTAGCCCTACTCTACAAAAGCCAAGGGAGATACAGCGAAGCCGAACCTCTCTACACCCAAGCTTTAGAGATGAGAAGGCGAATGTTTGAGGGAGACCATCCCGATGTGGCACAAAGCTTGAACAATTTAGCTAATCTCTACGATAGCCAAGGGAGATACAGCGAAGCCGAACCTCTCTACACCCAAGCTTTAGAGATGATAAGGCGAATGTTTAATGGAGACCATCTTAGTGTGGCAACTAGCTTGAATAATTTAGCCCTACTCTACAAAAGCCAAGGGAGATACAGCGAAGCCGAACCTCTCTACACCCAAGCTTTAGAGATGATAAGGCGAATGTTTAATGGAGACCATCTTAGTGTGGCAACTAGCTTGAATAATTTAGCCCTACTCTACAAAAGCCAAGGGAGATACAGCGAAGCCGAACCTCTCTACACCCAAGCTTTAGAGATGACAAGGCGAATGTTTAAAGGAGACCATCCTAAGGTGGCAACTAGCTTGAATAATTTAGCCGGACTCTACAAAAGCCAAGGGAGATACAGCGAAGCCGAACCTCTCTACACCCAAGCTTTAGAGATGACAAGGCGAATGTTTGAGGGGGACCATCCCGATGTGGCACTAAGCTTGAACAATTTAGCTAATCTCTACCATAGCCAAGGGAGATACAGCGAAGCCGAACCTGTCTACACCGAAGCTTTAGAGATGTATAGGCGAATGTTTAAAGGAGACCATCCTGATATTGCCTCTAGCTTAAACAATTTAACCGCACTCTACTATAGCCAAGGGAGATACAGCGAAGCAGAACCTCTTCTTACCGAAGCTTTAGAGATGAGAAGACGAATGTTTAATGGAGACCATCCCGATGTGGCAACTAGCTTGAACAATTTAGCCGGACTCTACCTTGACCAAGGGAGATACAGCGAAGCAGAACCTCTTCTTACCGAAGCTTTAGAGATGAGAAGGCGAATGTTTAATGGAGACCATGCCGATGTGGCCTCTAGCTTGAACAATTTAGCCGCACTCTACTATAGCCAAGGGAGATACAGCGAAGCCGAACCTTTCTACACCCAAGCTTTAGAGATGAGAAGGCGAATGTTTAAAGAAGACCATCCATCCGTGGCACAAAGCTTGAACAATTTAGCCGGACTCTACTATAGCCAAGGGAGATACAGCGAAGCCGAACCTCTCTACACCCAAGCTTTAGAGATGAGAAGGCGAATGTTTGAGGGAGACCATCCCGATGTGGCACAAAGCTTGAACAATTTAGCTAATCTCTACGATAGCCAAGGGAGATACAGCGAAGCCGAACCTCTCTACACCCAAGCTTTAGAGATGTATAGGCGAATGTTTAAAGGAGACCATCCATCCGTGGCAACTAGCTTAAACAATTTAGCCGGACTCTACAATAGCCAAGGGAGATACACCGAAGCCGAACCTCTCTACACCCAAGCTTTAGAGATGTATAGGCGAATGTTTGAGGGAGACCATCCTAGTGTGGCCTCTAGCTTGAACAATTTAGCCGCACTCTACTATAGCCAAGGGAGATACAGCGAAGCCGAACCTTTCTACACCCAAGCTTTAGAGATGAGAAGGCGAATGTTTAAAGAAGACCATCCATCCGTGGCACAAAGCTTGAACAATTTAGCCGGACTCTACTATAGCCAAGGGAGATACAGCGAAGCCGAACCTCTCTACACCCAAGCTTTAGAGATGAGAAGGCGAATGTTTGAGGGGGACCATCCATACGTAGCACAAAGCTTGAACAATTTAGCTAATCTCTACCATAGCCAAGGGAGATACAGCGAAGCCGAACCTCTCTACACCGAAGCTTTAGAGATGAGAAGGCGAATGTTTGAGGGGGACCATCCCGATGTGGCACAAAGCTTGAACAATTTAGCCGCACTCTACAAAAGCCAAGGGAGATACAGCGAAGCCGAACCTCTCTACACCCAAGCTTTAGATATGTATAGGCGAATGTTTGGGGGGGACCATCCCGATGTGGCACTAAGCTTGAACAATTTAGCCGGACTCTACGATAGCCAAGGGAGATACAGCGAAGCCGAACCTCTCTACACCCAAGCTTTAGATATGTATAGGCGAATGTTTAAGGGAGACCATCCTAGTGTGGCCTCTAGCTTGAACAATTTAGCTAATCTCTACCTTGACCAAGGGAGATACAGCGAAGCCGAACCTCTCTACACCGAAGCTTTAGAGATGAGAAGGCGAATGTTTGAGGGGGACCATCTCAATGTGGCTACAAGCTTAAACAATTCAGCCGCACTCTACGATAGCCAAGGGAGATACAGCGAAGCCGAACCTCTCTACACCGAAGCTTTAGATATGTATAGGCGAATGTTTAATGGAGACCATCCCAATGTGGCAACTACCTTAAGCAATTTAGCCGGACTCTACTATAGCCAAGGGAGATACAGCGAAGCCGAACCTCTCTACACCGAAGCTTTAGATATGTATAGGCGAATGTTTGGGGGGGACCATCCCGATGTGGCTACTAGCTTAAACCATTTAGCTGATCTCTACTACAGCCTAGGGAGATACAGGAAAGCGGAATCTCTCTACACCGAAGCTTTAGAGATGAGAAGACGAATGTTTAATGGGGACCATGCCGATGTGGCTAGTAGCTTGAAGGATTTAGCCATACTCTACACTGACTTAAGGAAATACAGAAAAGCAGAACCTCTCTACACCGAAGCTTTAGAGATAGCTGAACGAACTTTAGGAATAAATCATCCTACTACCCAAACTATTCGTAAAAACTATGAATTGTTAAAAGATAAACGTAATTATTGATTATCTTTGGTCAAATTGTCAAGATTTATACTACTCATGGTTAATTGTACGTTGAAATAATATCGTACACCCATATAATTAGGGTCTGCTGAAAAAATAAGTTTTGGTGAAGAGAAAGGCAGGAGGCAGGAGGCAGGAGGCAGAAAGAAAAGAAGAAGGTATGAAGGTAGAACTTTATCATAACTAATTAAACGGACATGATATTACGTTTAATCTTACCTACCTACTTATATATGTTTTTTTTCTTTATAGCCTAATTTTAATGTAAGCGATCGCCTGATAAATATATAATTTGTAACTAATTAGACAGATAAGCTCCTGAATACAAGATAATTAACCGTGCGTTACACTCGGTGCGAAGCACCATACATACAATATTTGATATTTTGTTAAGCAATCGCTCTTTGGTCGGCACTTCGTGAGCGCACATCTAGAAAAATTTATGCTATCTTACACTTAGATTAATGCAACCTAGGTATGAAAACTGATAGTCTCTTTTACAATATCTTTTTAACATTTCCTGAAACATTCTTTGAATTGATTAATTTACCTCCTATTGTTAGTAATCAGTATCAATTCACTTCCCGAGAAGTTAAACAATTGTCATTCCGTTTAGATGGACTGTTTTACCCTATACTTGAACAACAGGGGCAAACTTTTTATTTACTCGAAGTTCAATTTCAACCAGATTCAGATTTATACTATCGTATTTTTGGAGAACTGTTTGTCTTTCTTAGACAATATAAACCTTTACCAACTTGGTCTGTAGTAGTTATATATCCTAATTCTCGCGTAGCAAAGGAAGTTCCAGAACATTTTCAAGAACTTCTCCAACGAGTTACAATTATCTATCTAGACCAATTACCAGATAATCCTGACTCTTTGGGTATAGAGTTACTTAAAATTATTATACAAGGAGAAAAATCTCTAGTAACAAAAGGGCGATCGCTGATTAATCAAGCTAAAATAAAACTAACAGATGA
>NZ_JALKVM010000363.1:0-1160 GCF_057440575.1 Johannesbaptistia floridana | reverse complement strand
TGCTAATTTAAGAGGTGCCAATTTAAAAAGTGCCTCTTTAAAAAGTGCCAATTTAGAGGGTGCCAATTTAAAAAGTGCCAACTTAGAGGGTGCCAACTTAGAGGGTGCCAATTTACAAGGTGCCAACTTAGAGGGTGCCTATTTAAGAAATGTTAAGTTAAATGAAAATACCCAGATAGATACAAAATGGTTAAGAGTTTGGGAGATTTTCAATATTCCCACTTCCCAAAGAGATTTACAAGGTGCCGATTTAAGTAGTGCCAATTTACAACGTGCCAATTTACAACGTGCCAATTTACAGGATGCCGATTTAAGTAGTGCCAATTTACAGGATGCCTATTTACAGGGTGCCAATTTACAGGGTGCCGATTTAGAAGATGCCAATTTAGAGCGTGCCTCTTTACAAGGTGCCAATTTACAGGGTGCTAATTTAAATGGTGCCAATTTAAGGGGTGCCAATTTAAGGGGTGCCAATTTACAAGGTGCCGATTTACAAGGTGCCGATTTAAATAGTGCCGATTTACAAGGTAACAATATATATAGTGCCTATTTAAAAGATGTAAAGTTAAATAAAAATACCCAGATAGATGCAAAATGGTTAAGGGTTTGGGATATTCTCAATAATCCCACTTCCCAAAGAAATTTACATTCTGCCGATTTATGGCGTGCTAATTTACAAGGTGCCTATTTAGAAGCTGCTAATTTACAAGGTGCCAATTTACAAGCTGCCAATTTACAAGGTGCCGATTTAAGTAGTGCTAATTTACAAGGTGCCGATTTAAGTAGTGCCAATTTACAAGGTGCCAATTTAGAAGCTGCTAATTTACAAGGTGCCGATTTAAGTAGTGCTAATTTACAAGGTGCTAATTTACAAGATGCCAAATTACAAGGTGCCGATTTAAGTAGTGCTAATTTACAAGGTGCCGATTTAAGAAATGTTAAGTTAAATGGTGCCGATTTAAATAGTGCCAATTTAGAAGCCGCTAATTTACAAGGTGCCGATTTACAACGTGCCAATTTACAAAGTGCTAATTTACAAAGTGCCAATTTAGAAGCTGCTAATTTACAAAGTGCCGATTTACAAGGTGCCTATTTCTGGGGTGCCAATTTACAAAGTGCCGATTTACAAGGTGCCTATTTCTGGGGTGCCAATTTACAGG
>NZ_JALKVM010000362.1:0-51420 GCF_057440575.1 Johannesbaptistia floridana | reverse complement strand
TCTGTCTTATTTTGCTGTTTGAGTAAATTTGAGTAGATTTTTAGAAGCGGTAATTGGAGATATTAACTGTCGTTTTAATGCCAGGTCTCCAGTCATACGCTGTGCCGTTCACCCTGAGGGACCATGTCAGGAGTGCAAATATTTTGAACCTAGAGAGAATTAGAATTGAGGTAAATCTCTCTGTAAACGGGCAATAATTGTGTCTGGTTCAATTTGAGTTAAAATCTCTTCAATAACTGTACTAGGGCCCAAAGGTCCCCAGGTACATCCCTGTTGAAGATAGGTTTGAGCTGCCTTGCCGATTAAATAGAGAGTATAACCAGCGATACTCCCTTGAGTGATACTGCTACCCGCGTAGATAGTAAAATCACTGAAACTTCCCCAAGCGCTAATTTTACCTATACCTATTAAGGTAGTTGTAGCCACTTCACCCAGCAAAAAAGTTCCGGTACTAGTAAAAATAGTTTTCCAGAGTTTACCCGCTTCATAACTAGTAATTGGCAGACCATATAAACGGGCTAAAGAACGAATCATCACTAAATCAATAATCGTCCCCCCCAAAATATCCACAAGAGGAATAGGATTAATTGCTACTCCTAATGCCTTATACCTAGCGTAATTCCAAATAATCTCTTCAGCCTCTGCCTTACGAATAGCAATAGTTTTTTGAGCAATATTAATTTCTGCTTCCCTAGCTTGAAACAAAGCATTTAAAGCTAACAGAGATTTTCCCTCGCGATTGAGAATCTCTAAAATTTTTTGTCTTAATTCCTCAATTTGGGCGGGTGGAGTTTCCCACTCTCTAGTTACCCTACCATCAGGCCATTCTACTCTAACTTGTATCGCTTGAGGTTCAGCAGCCACTCTCACAATAGCATCAGGAGATAAACCCCCCAATTTTTCTAATTGCCTTTTAATTGTTTGTTGATCCTGTTCTGGATATAAATCAATTTTATTAAATACCAAGATTAGGGGTTTTTGAGCACGACGTAACTCACATAAGGCTTGGTATTCAGTGCGGGTTATATCTCCTGCGACAATAAACAAAATCAAGTCAGCTTGACTAGCAACCTGTTTAGCCATATCTGCCCTTGCTTCTCCCGCAATTTCGTCTAACCCTGGAGTATCAATGAGTTCTACTTGTACCTTGGCTGAACTGACTGTCCAACGAACTGTTTTTGGCCATTGAGTAACACCATTAATTGGCCCAGTTTCTAACACTCTTTTACCAACTAAGGCGTTGACAACTGCTGATTTACCTCGACTAACTAATCCAAAAGTAGCAATATTAATCACAGTTTGTTCTAGTTTATCTAGGGAATTTTTTAAGGTTTGTAGATCTTCTCGTACTGCTCCTTGTAATTCGGGCAAGGGAGGATAATTACCATGGCGACGAAAGCTAGAATACCAAGATAAAGCCTGTTGTACACTGGCACGAGCTTGATTGAGATGATTTTCTCCTAAATTACTCATCGATTAAGATTCACTCTGATTAAAAGGCCCAATTCCTGATCTCTACTCTAGCATTTTGATTCATATCCAGTTTTTTAAAGTAACTAGACTTGAGGGGAATTTCTATTAGGATTCTTCGGCGAATACTCAACAACAATAGAAGTTCCAGGGGATACTTTGTTAGAACTAATTGATTTTGTACCTCGATAAGTTTGACCATCGTTTGCTTGAAACTCATAAGTAATAGTGTAACTAGTATGAGAGTTTCCATATTGATCAGTCCATCTTCTGCGATTGGTATCAATAACTATTCCCCTAGTTGTTTCTCTTTTAAAAAACTGCAAAGGATTATAGTTAAAAAAGAACAACAAGATACCTATGATGATGATGATGATGATTAAAATTTCCATAATTTCTTCCTTGATTACCAGTGAATAACTGTCTTTTCTTTTGCCTCTTGGAAAAACTAGTTAACTAATTTCCATAAACCCACAGTGACTGTAATTTGTAAAAAAGTTACCCAAGTATAAATTACTTGTTGATTCCAGATTGCTAGAGATTGTTCTTTTTCAACAATTAAACGATGAGACAAAGGTATAAACCAACCTTGAGAAAAACACTCCCAAGTTAATCCCCATTCATAGACAAGAATAAATAATTCCCCTAAGGCAATATTTAACAAGTTAGGTAGGGTTTTATGCTGATTTACTATATTTAAAATTAGACGAAATAAATAGTTAGTTACCAGAAAAATTAATGGTAACAACCAAGCCATTTCACCTAAGTTTAAAAAACTAAAGACCACAGCAACTATGACAAATAAACAAGTCAAGAGAGAACTTTTGGGAAGATCATAATAGAGATAGTCGTTGTGATTTGTGTATAGATAAAATTCTCCTTTTCCCCAGTTGAAAAATCGCTTGAAATTCTCCTGCCAAGTATTCCAAGTTTCTGTGGTGTGGTAAACTTGAGCTTGAGGATTAGTTTTAAATAAATAGCCGTGTTGATAGAGTCGATAACCAAAATCTACATCTTCTCCTCCAGGTTTCAGGGGAAACTCTTCGTTAAAACCTTTTATCTTTTGAAAAATCTCTTTTTTGATGGAAAAATTATTAGAAGGTCCCCAAATTTGTTCTCCATATTCATCAGCTAAACTAAAGGGAACTAAAAAGGGGGTAAACTTGAGGGCGCCCCAAACTAGAGACTTTTTCCCTTTGAATTTAGTGCTACCTAATACTGCTGGAGTTTGAGGATTTTCTTGATAATATACTAGATGATTTTTAATTAAATTAGGAGTAGCTTCACAATCAGAATCAATAAACAAAAGCAGGGGATACTGAGCTAAATTAGCTCCGAAATTACGCTTAGCTGCTACACTAGTAGGTTGATGATAGTATTTAACTCCAAATACAGAGGATAATTCAGCGATTATTTTTGCCTCTTTTTTAGGACTATTATCAACAATAATTACTTCTACAGGAAGATTAACTTGTTGTTGACTAATTGCTAGTGATTTCAGCAAATTATGGCATAATGCTACTCTTTTGAATGTAGGGATAATAATTGATATTCCCGTCAGTTTAGCTAATTTACCAGCAAAAGGATGTAAATAAATAAGTTCTGATGATGTGGTTTGGTTGATTTGTTGAACAGGATGAGTCATAGTACTAAATTAATCCAAAAATGAATGATGAACTGAAGCTTATTGATTGTTTTTTAGTAAGCGAATATTATCAATGGCTAAATTAATTGAATCGTGGGGTTGTCCTACAGTTTGCCACTGCATTTTTAAAGCCGAAGAAAGTGCCTCTTGTCTATCAACAGGTTGTCCGTAGCCTTCTTGAACTAAAGATGATAGAGGAATAACATGGCGTTGCCATTCAGGTGAAGTGGTAAAATTATAGCCATAGTCATCATAATCAGAAGTAGCCTCACTATGAATTTTGAAACGATAAACTTTGCCATCACCTTTACTCCAAAACTCAATGGCATCATATTTACTTAAATCACGAGGTTGATTATTGTTAGGATTGAGGTCCATCCCCATACCTATAAATCCATTGGGAAAAGTTGTAGTTACTTTACCTTCAATTTGTGCATATTTTTGAGATGATTGGGGACCTCCTGATGCTGCTACAAAAGTACTGTAACCAGGGGGAATAACTTGGGAATCACCACCAGAATAGCGATCATCGTAGATAAACCATGTACCTCGAAAATTGTTAAAGCGATCGCCGTCTTCTAAGTCGTCAATCATTTCACCTGTATAACCTTCCGGTATGGGTACCGATGCCACAGTATTAGTTACTTGAGTCACCTGATTAGAAGCTGAAGAACAACTCACTAATGACCAAGAAAATGCGGCTAATATACTAATAAATACTCCGTAAGTTAATGACTTCTTTGTTAGTTTCATAGTTTTTGTTTCATCTCTACAATACTAATTGTAAATTTAGACTTAAACTTGTAGAGAAAATAGAAAAAAAATAGAAAGAAAATAGAAATAAGCTAAATTAATCTAATGACTGAAAATACACTTCGTCCCCTATCTATTAGTTTAAAACAAGCCTTAGCCAAAGAATTTGACCATCGATATAGGTTAGGAACTCGCATATCATGGGAACCATTTATTGGAGACTGGATCAAAAATTTAGATACTGAACATCCTACCCCACCCTCGGTACGAGATATTCTCTTTAATAAGAACAAACTCTCCTGTGAACTGAGAATTATTGATGGCTTATCTAAGCTATTGTTAGGATGTAGTTATCAAGAATGGGAACATCAAGACTCAGTACAATCACCTACCAATCATCACTCACCACCTCTAGTTATTAGACCTGAATTAGAAAAAAAAGTTACAGAAATAATAGTTGAACCCGGTTCTCTCTTACGTATTAAATCTCCAGCTTCTATGGGGAAAAGCTTATTTATTAATCGAATTTTAAATCAATTGGATTCTAGTAAGTACACAGTAATTAAATATAATGTTCTCGAAATAGATGAAGAATGCCTAACTAACTATGAGCATTTTTTGCAAAACTTTTGTTGCTGTTTGATTGAAAAGCTGAATTTATCTGAAGACTTATTATCTTTATCTGACTGGAAAAAACCTATAGTTCCTAATCGTAATTTAACTCGTTACTTTGAAAAAATCTTTTTTCCTAACATAAATAGTGATTTAGTTTTAGTCATCAGAAATTTTGATTTGTTACTAGAAAATGAGCAGATTAATACTAATATTTGTCGTTTATTTCGTTCTTGGTTTGAAAAAGCCAGACAGGGAGACAAAAATAGTACTATCTGGCAAAAACTCCATTTAATTCTTCTTCATTCTACAGATGTTTATGCTAAGCTCAATATTCATACATCTCCTCTAGCTAATGTGGGACAAACAGTAGAGTTAGGAGAGTTTAATTTAGAAGAAGTTAAACGATTATCTCAACAATATAACTTAATATTAAATGCTGACGATATTCATAAATTAATGGAGTTTGTTGGGGGACATCCTTTTTTAATAAACCTTGCTTTTCAATATCTTAGTAGTCAGCAAGATGATAGCTATAAGAATAATTTAGAATTTATTCTTACCACCGCCACAGAAGAAACAGGAATCTATGGCAACCATCTTCGCAAACTTTTAAGAATTTTGCAGGAAAATCCCTCTCTAGCAGAGACTTTTAAAGGGATTGTCTCTAGTCAACAACCTCTAGAAATCAAGGACCCTATTATAAGTTGGCAATTATATAGTTTAGGATTGATTAAAAGATTAGACCATCAAAATCTAACAGTTAGTTGTTTACTATATAGAGAATACTTTCATCACAATCTCTAATCAAATTATTAATCATGTTTAAATTGAAATTTATTATCCCTTCTAGTTTGGTTTTTGCTTTGACAATTGGTTGTTCGGATCAAATGTTAGAAAACAACTCTAGCAACCAAGAATTAGGCACAATAGTAACAAGACCTGGTATAACTATTGTTAGTGAGGAAGAAATGACTTCACTGACAACTACTCAGACTGTTTATGTTCCTATTTACTCAGAAATCTACGATTTTAATTCCAATCGAAGTTTTGAACTGACTGCTACCCTTAGTATTCGCAACACTGATTTAAATAACTCAATTGTAGTTGAAAGAGTAGATTATTACAATTCTAGTGGAGAAAAAGTCAGCAGCTATTTAACTCAGCCGATAAAATTATCGCCATTAGCTTCTACAGAAGTAGTGATTGCTAAAGATAATACATCCGGTGGTGTGGGTGCTAAGTTTATTATCAAATGGGGTGCGAATAGTCAGGTTAATCAACCATTGATAGAAGCTATTATGATTAGTACCGTTTCACAGCAAGGTATGTCCTTTGTGACTAAAGGTCAAGTGATTGATGATAACCAAGAGGCGATCGCCCCTTAATTAACTGAACTGAAGCACTATACGTAAATATTCAGGAAATTTAACAATTCTTAAATAACTACTGAAATTTTGGCATTTGGGAGAGCGGTGATTACTTTTATTAAAGACAGTTAAGCACTTAATAGTTTTATTAAATCCTTATTTTTGTTATGAATAGCTAAATAGTTGCCAAAACCAGCTCCTTCATCTGTAAAAATATAGTCTTTAAAATTGACATAATTAGGATAGATTCTGCCCACGCTAAAACCAAAAGGTTTTAATAAATCGTAAAAATCCTTAAGTAAAAACTTGGTTAAAAGATTTACACGATAGGTATATTCAAACTGAATAACGTCAATTTTATCCTGTTTTAAACTTTCTCGAAAACCTAATAATACTTTATTTTCTGCGCCTTCTACATCGATTTTCAAAAAATCTATTTTATCTATTTTGTTATTCTCCACATAAGAATCGCCTGTTAGAACTTTTATCTTTCTAATTTCAAATTCTTTAGTTAAAGGATTACCCAAACTTCCTCTAATTGTTACAAGTGTAGTTACAACACTAGCTTTAGGACTATATTTAACTTCTACTAATTCATTTACATCTGCCAAACCATTAGGGTTAACAATTATATTTTTGTTATTTGCACAGTTTTTTTGCATTAGTTCAGCTACTTCAGGTATTATTTCAAATGAGTGAATTATTGCTTTAGGAAAAAATGAACTTGCCAAAGATGCCCATTGACCTTCATTTGCACCTACATCTAAAATGCAATTTAAATCTCTTCCTGATTTAGCAATAGTTTTTAAAATATATTTTTCTCCATTTTTTTCATAATCTGCATTATTATTTTCATAAGCTTTTAAAAATTCTTTAGATACTTTAGCAATAGCTCTAATTAAAATATTTCTTCTTGAAGAGGCTATTTGATTTTTTAAGAAACTTTTCATAATTTAATTATTTTTTCCCTGAGTCTAGCTACGCCTATTTTTATAGCATAAAATATATCACAAGTCAACATTAAAAATTAATAGTATCTGACAAACTTTTGGTAACAATGTACTATATTTTAGAAACTTGTTGTGTCTAGATCACCAAAATTGAGGATAAAGATATTACTCCCCAAGAAGTACAATCTATAGAAAATCATTTAATCAAAAAAATCAAGCAACCATTAAAATTAGTATTTACAGTTAATCGGATTCAACACATAACCGCCGATGAAGATGATTTAGATTTGAAAAATAAGGATATCTATCGAGATCAGCTATATTTAGAAATGCAGAAATTGTTGGAGAAGAAAAATCAATAATCAAAGTGGAGAGATATTGAAACTTTTCCTAAATTCCTACGTCTTTTCTTTGGTAGTAGTATAAAAAATGGTCTTTGACATATAAAATCGTAAAACCAACTACTAGCCTAACTATTCCCCTATCAAGTAGCGCTATAGCTTCTTTTTTTTGAGCAAAAAATCAACAATGTACAAATTTTTACTTATTAGCACATTATTACTCCCTGTTTTTACCACTACTCCCACCTTAGCCCAAAATGAAATACGCCAAGAGCGTGTACAATTTAGACCTGGTACAACTGGGACAACTATCCAAGGCAAAATTCAAGGATATGAAATAGTTGATTATATCCTCCGCGCTAGTAGCGGGCAATCAATGTCAGTAATTCTACAAAGTGACAATAGTCAAAACTACTTTAATATCATAGCACCAGAAGAAGATACAGCCATTTTTGTGGGTTCAACATCTGGTGATAGCTTTCAGGGAAACTTACCTAAAGACGGTGAATATACTATCCGTGTTTATATGATGCGGGCAGCAGCTAGACGTGAACAAACAGCTAATTTTACTATAGATGTCCAAATAAATAATCATCAAGTATCTTCTAATAACAACCCTACTTCTCCCTACACAACGGACGAATATAACGCTACAACAATCTTAAGCTGTGAAGTACGTAACTCAGTTGATATGACCAAACCCGTTACTCATAATCAAGATTGCCCTGCTGGTATTCTCAGAGATGCTCCGGGATTTGCTACAATTCGGATCCTGCTACCCACTGGTACAGAACGTGTTTTGAATTTTGAGCCTGAAAAGGTAACAACTCCCACTGGCAGCGATTTAAACTGGGGGAAGCAAGATGATACTTGGTACATTGGCGTTAACAATCAAGAATTCTATATAGTACCAGATGCAGCTATATACGGAGATTAAGATAGCAGAAAGTAATTGAACTACCCCAAGTTCTACAAGTTGGGGTATTGTTTGTGTGTTTCTAATTTTTTAATTATTAGAATAAACAGAAAAATAATAGAAAAATTGAACTTTAAAAAAAGTGTTTAAGTCTATACTAGTGAATTTGTCAGTTAAATAAATTGATGGTCAAACCTTTGGCTAATGAGCTAGATAACATAAATAACCAAGAACTAGTAATAAGAGCAACTAGAGGAGATCAACAAAGCTTTCGTCTATTATATAGACATTATCACTCCCGGGTGCGCAGCACACTCTATCAATTGTGCGGTAGCTACTTACTAGATGATTTGGTTCAAGAAGTTTTTCTCAAAGCTTGGAAAAACTTACCTAAACTCAGACAACCTGCTTATTTTTCTACTTGGCTGTATCGCATAACTTGGAATATTGCCAATGACTATCGGCGTAAGTTGGCCACTACTAGAGAAAATCAAAGTAAAAACTATGATTTAGCTCAAGAAATGCACACAGACCCAAAATTGATGGAGTTACACTATCAAGATTTGATTCAAAAAGGTTTACAAACTTTGAGTTTTAAACATAGAGCTGTATTAATCCTACATGATTTAGAGGATTTACCTCAAGGAGAAGTAGCCTCTATTCTTAATATACGTGTAGGTACAGTAAAATCACGGCTATTTTACGCACGTCAAGAAATGCGTAAATTTCTCCAACAACAAGGAGTAGAATTATGACTCAATTTTCCAAACCCGAAAATGATCCCAAATTAGAGGGTTTTTTAAAAAAAAATCGTCCTATAGTTCCAGAGTCAACAAGTAATCTAGAGGTAAAACTATTTGACAGTTTAACTCCTAGAAAAAAAGCGAACTTTTCTCAGTGGTTAATACCGGGTGCGATCGCCGCGGGATTTGCTGCTGTTGTTATGGGTTATCAAACCTTTAAACCTGCATTAACCTATCAATCTCAATCCCAAATCTTAGAAACTTTTTTAGTTGACAGTTGGGATGAATCTCTAGAAATTGAAATGACATTAACAGAATGGTAGAGGAAAAAACCATGAAATTATTACGTTTAATTGCTTTAGTTTCAGTTACAGCTACTCTTTCTCTCGGTTTAGTTGGGACGGAATTAACTGCTTTCGCACATCCAGATTCTGCTGAGTTTGGCAATACCTCCCGTAGTTATGGTAGAAACAGAGGAAATAGAGAAAATTTGCTTGAACAACTCGATCTCACCTTATCTCAAGAACAACAACTACAGACTATCAAAGACCAATATCAACCACAATTAGATAGTCGTCGAGAAGAATTGATGTTAGCGCGGGAGAAGTTACGAGAAATGATGGGTAGCAACGCTTCAGAGGATGAGATTCGCCAACAACATCAACAAGTAATTAATTTAGGAGAAGAATTCGCTAATTTACGATTAGAAAATATGTTAGCGATTAGAGAGGTATTAACTTCTTCTCAACGTCAGGAATTAAATGATTTGATGGAACTGCGACATAGCCAAGGCAGAAGATTTCAGGGCGATCGCCCTTGATTGCTCATTTGCTGGCAACGGTATTTTCTAGAGTACCAATCCCCTCAATTTTTACTCGTAGGCGATCTCCCACTGATACTGGTCCAATGCCTGCGGGAGTTCCTGTGAGAATTAAATCTCCCGGCAAAAGTGTCATAATCTCAGAAATATAAGCTACTAACTTTTCCGGGGAGAAAACCATCTCACTAACTAAAGCTGATTGACGGGGTTGAGGTTCTTCGTTGACAAAAGTTTGTAATTTTGCATCTGTACTCAATTCTCTAACTATCCAAGGGCCTAGAGGGCAGAAAGTATCGAATCCTTTGGCCCTTGTCCATTGTGAGTCTTTTTTTTGTAAATCTCTAGCTGTAACATCATTAGCTATAGTATAGCCCCAAATTTTGCTTAATGCTGCTTCTGGTGAACAGTCTTTGGTTTTTTCCCCAATAATTATCGCTAATTCTCCTTCATAGTCTACCCTTGATGATTGAGAAGGATAAATTACTTTTTGTTCGTGAGCGATAATTGCTGTGGTAGGCTTAAAAAATAGTAAGGGTTCTGGTGGTACATCCCCTCCCATTTCTGCTGCATGGTTTGCGTAATTTTTACCAACGGCGATTATCTTTGATGGGACACAAGGGGCTAGTAAAGAGTATTTATCTATATCTAGCACTATATCAGTTTCTTCTCCACCTAACCAAGGGGGGGCTTCTAAAACCTTGACTTGGCGATTGAGATTAAGGATACCATAGTATGTTTGCCCTTGATTTGTTTTGATTCTTACATATCTTTTGGGCATAGGCTGCTGCAATTCCTTTGTCGCTATTGGAGCAATGTTGTTATTTGTCTAATCAACAGTTTAGCAATTTTTTCTTTTCTGCTCAATCTCTATTTTCTGATCAGGGCTAAAAATTCCCATCTTTATATTGCTGAAGGCTTGATATGAGTTAAATACCCGGTAGCCTGTTTTCCCCAAGCTTGGGCAACAGGTAGTATTTTCCAACTATTGCAAATGATGGTTAATGCTATTCCTGAGGCAGAGAAATGAGTAGGTTTTGATGCAATACATGAAATCTCCTTAGCCTATGATTAAGAGGGTAAGGAGATCATGTCGATTACAATTTACTTGTACAATTTACTTGTACAATTCAGTAGCTAAACGAAATGCGAAAATCGCGGGAATAATTGCCACAGCTAAAGCAATATATACTTGGGTATCTGATAAAGGCATAAATTTTGCTCCTTATATTGTAAATTATCGTTTCTCCTAATTTGCTTCAAAACCTAGACAGATTCCAAGTAATCGTTACAAAAAATAACAAAATCCCTCAAGTTCCAAAAGCGCGATCTCCCGCATCTCCTAAACCTGGTACAATATAACCACGGTCATTGAGTCCTTCATCGATAGTCGCCGCGTATACTTGTAACTCAGGGTACTTAGCAGCCAAACTCTGGAGAGCAGGAGGAGCTGTTACTACAGAAATAATGCGAATAAACTCAGGATTGGCACCACGACCAACGATTTCTTCCATAGCTCTCATAATAGAACCTCCAGTAGCTAACATTGGTTCTAAAATCAGCACTCTAGTGTCATCATCGAACTTAGCTGGTAACTTATTAAGATAACAACTAGACTCTAGAGTTTCCTCATTTCTCACTAAACCTAGGTGATAAATAGAAGCCAAAGGCAATAAAGTTTGTGCCCCATCCAACAAAGCCAAACCCGCCCTTAAAATGGGGATAACAGCAATAGATACTTGAGGATTAACGAGAGTAGCCTGAGATTCCTTAAGAGGGGTTTGGACAACTGAATCTACAGTAGGTAGCCAGTGGCGAGTAGCTTCATAAGTCAACCAACGCCCCAACTCAACCATAGCCGTTTTAAACAGCACTGAGGGGGTATTAACATCCCGGGATACAGCCAGCCAATGCTTAATCAGAGGATGATCTGGTACATATATTCGTAGTTGTAAACTCATTATTTTTCCCCTTCAAAAAAAAATATAATTAATCTTGCCTTAATTATTCTAAATCATGTATAATTAATGTTTGTGGCCAAAAAGCGAATTAATCAGCTTACGTCCACGAAGATCAAAGAGAGCTTCTTGAGTAAGATACTGAGATAGCAAAAAGAAAAGCTACCTTAAGTCTTCTTAGGAAATAGTTGGCTCTTATATCGATTAACCAAGGTTACTAAATAAGAAAATAATAGAGGGAATAGATAGGAAAAAAACTATCTAGCCTGAATTTATTCTGCCCCTAAACATTTTATTAATAGTAACCGCAAAAATGTTGTCTAGCAAGTAGAAGGATAAAACCCGTGTCTATTGGCATCTTAGGCACTAAGCTTGGCATGACCCAAATCTTTAACCAAGAGGCAGGAACTGCAATTCCGGTAACGATTGTACAAGCTGGGCCATGTATTGTAACGCAAATCAAGACCAAATCCACCGATGGATATGATTCAGTTCAGATAGGTTACAAAGAAGTAAAAGAAAAAGCACTAACCAAACCAGAGTTAGGGCATTTTAAAAAATCAGAAGCAAAGCCCTTGCGCCACTTAAAAGAATATCGAGTAGAGAATACATCAGACTATCAACTCGGTCAAGCCCTGAAAGCGGACTTATTCAAAGTGGGAGAGTTAGTAGATGTAGCTGGCAATACCATAGGTAGAGGCTTTGCGGGATATCAAAAGCGCCATAACTTCAAACGAGGCTCAATGAGCCACGGTTCTAAAAACCACCGTCTACCAGGTTCAACGGGAGCTGGGACAACTCCGGGGCGTATTTACCCAGGAAAAAGGATGGCAGGACGCTATGGTGGCAAACAAATCACAGTGAGAAAACTAGAAATAGTAATAGTAGACCCAGAAAAAAATGTGTTAGCGATAAAAGGAGCAATTCCCGGTAAAGCAGGCACACTAATCAGTATCAGCCCAGCCAATAAGGTTGGCAAATAGTCAATTACAACAACTGTAATCATGATCAACTATGTAGTGAAAAACTGGCAAGGTGAAACTGTAGGAGAAGAGCAAAGCCTAGAGTTAAAAACAGCTAAGGCCGAAAATGCCGAACACATCGTGCATAGAGCCTTAGTGAGACAACTTGCCCACGCTCGACAGGGCACTGCATCTAGTAAAACTAGAGCAGAAGTAAGAGGTGGAGGTCGCAAACCTTGGCGACAAAAAGGCACAGGACGCGCCCGTGCCGGATCGATTCGTTCTCCCCTGTGGCGAGGGGGTGGGGTAATCTTTGGGCCTAAACCCAGAGATTTCCAAATCAAGATGAATAAAAAAGAACGTCGCATCGCCTTGAGAACAGCCTTAGTGAGTCGAGGGGAAGACTTAATTGTCGTAGAAAACTTTGCCGAACAACTATCACAGCCGAAAACAAAAGAATTAGTATCAGCTTTAAATCGCTGGGGAATTGAAGGTAGACCTAAATTATTGTTAATTTTGTCAGAAATAAGTGATAATGTAGCGCTTTCAGCTAGAAATCTAGATTATCTAAAAATGATTAAATCAAGTAATCTTAACATCCAAGACTTACTAGCAGCGGACAAAATCATTACAACCCCAGAAGCTCTAGAACAGATACAGGAGCTATATCAATAGCTAGGCAAGTAAAAAATGAGTCAAATAAATGCAAGGGATCTTCCCGACTTAATCATTAAACCCATTGTTACAGAAAAAGCAACCCTGCTTTTAGAACAAAATAAATATGTCTTTGATGTAGCAATCAAAGCCACGAAACCGGAAATAAAAGCAGCAATAGAAAGCCTATTTGAGGTAGAAGTAATCAAAGTAAACACTCACCGTCCACCGCGCAAAAAGCGCCGGGTAGGGAGATTTATGGGATATAAACCTCATTACAAGCGGGCGATAGTAACTCTCAAAGAAGGAGGAACTATACCACTATTCCCAGACGTTTAAACTGTAAAACTAAGAAGAGATTAAAATCATGGGTGTTCGTTCCTATCGACCATATACACCAGGAAGACGCGAGGCAGTAACCTCCGATTTCTCGGAAATCACCAAAAGTAAACCAGAAAAATCCTTAACTAAACATAAACATAACCCCAAAGGCCGAAACAATCGCGGCGTGATTACCTCCCGCCATCGTGGTGGCGGGCATAAACGTCTATATCGTCAGATAGACTTTCGTCGTGATAAATATAATATTCCAGCAAAAGTAGCAGCGATAGAATACGATCCCAATCGTAATGCTCGGATTGCTCTATTATTTTACCAAGATGGCGAGAAACGCTATATCATAGCTCCCGCAGGTATCAAAGTAGGAGATATAGTAGTTTCAGGCCCTGATGCTCCTTTTGAAATAGGAAATGCCCTACCCTTAGAAAGAATACCTCTAGGTACAGAAATTCATAACATTGAATTAGTAGCAGGACGTGGAGGGCAAATAGTAAGAGCAGCTGGAGGTTCAGCTCAACTAGTAGCCAAAGAAGGAGATTATGTAACTATAAAACTACCTTCTAAAGAAGTGCGCATGGTGCGTAGAGAATGTTATGCCACCATTGGCCGAGTTGGTAACATCGAAGCCAGAAACCTCAAACTAGGAAAAGCAGGGAAAACTCGTCACCTAGGGAAACGACCCCACGTACGTGGGAGCGCGATGAACCCAGTAGACCACCCCCATGGAGGTGGAGAAGGAAGAGCGCCCATTGGTCGTAATGCACCAGTAAGTCCATGGGGTAAACCAGCCTTAGGGAAGAAAACCCGTAAGAAGAAAAAGCCGAGTAACGCTCAAATCGTACGCCGTCGTAATCCTGGTAGAAGTTAAAAAAAGCTTGAAAGACAACCAACAAGGAGTTAAAAAATCATGAGTCGTTCCTTGAAAAAAGGTCCATACATCGACCATAAATTGATGCTCAAAGTTGAAAAACTCAACGAAAACAACAAAAAAGAAGTAATAAAAACTTGGGCAAGAGCCTCAACCATAATACCGGATATGGTTGGCCATACTATAGCCGTTCATAATGGTCGTCAACACGTGCCCGTATACGTCTCCGAACAGATGGTAGGGCACAAATTAGGAGAGTTTGCCCCAACTCGTACATTTAGAAGTCATGCCAAAAGTGATAAAAAAGCAGGTCGTAAATAAATTATGGCAGTAGCAGAAAAAGAAGTAAAAGCGATCGCCCGTTACGTGAGAATGTCGCCTCACAAAGTAAGGCGAGTATTAGACCAAATTCGTGGGCGTACCTACAGCGACGCCCTGATTATCCTCGAATTCATGCCCTACAAAGCTTGTGAACCAATTCGCAAAGTCTTGCGCTCAGCGGCAGCTAACGCCGAACACAATGAAGGGATAGATCCAACCTCATTGATTGTGTCCAAAGCTTACGCCGATGGGGGTCCCAGTCTCAGACGATATCGTCCACGAGCCCAGGGAAGAGCCTATCAAATTCGCAAGCCAACGTGTCATATTACAATTGCTGTAGCTCCAGAACTAGAAGAAGAGTAAAGAGGAAATATTTGTGGGACAAAAGATACATCCAGTTGGGTTTCGTCTCGGTTATACCAAAGACCACCAGTCTTGCTGGTATGCCAGCGCGAAACAATATCCAGAACTATTAGAAGAAGATAGAGATATCAGAAACTTTATTTACCAAAAATTCCAAAAAGCAGGTAATTATCCTGGTATTTCCTTGATTCGTATCGAACGCAAAGCCGACCAAGTTGACCTAGAGATTCATACAGCTCGCCCCGGGGTAGTTGTAGGCAAAGGCGGCTCCGGTATCGATGAACTACGTACATCTTTACAAGCAATGCTAGGCAGTCAGCGCCAAATTCGCATCAACGTAATAGAAGTAAGTAAAGTAGACGCCGATGCCGTACTTGTAGCCGAAGAAATCGCTAGACAACTAGAACGAAGAGTTTCATTTCGTCGGGTAGTTCGCCAAGCCCTCCAAAGAGCACAAAAAGCCGAAGTAAAAGGCATCAAAATCTCCATCAGTGGTCGTTTGAACGGAGCAGAAATCGCCCGGACTGAGTGGGTAAGAGAAGGTCGTGTACCCCTACATACCCTGCGTGCCGATATCGACTATGCCTATCGAACTGCCTCTACTATATACGGGATTTTAGGGATTAAAGTCTGGATTTTCAAAAGAGAAATTATTCCAGGTCAAGAAGACTTATTAAGTTCAGCACCAGCTCCCACACCCAAACGCAAAAAACGGCGTCAGCAGTTTGAAGACCGCTCCGAAGATAATTAAAAATTAACCAATCTAAAGAAAGAAAATCATGTTAAGCCCAAAAAGAACCAAATTCCGCAAACAACAGCGGGGACGTATGAAGGGCATGGCGCAGCGCGGTAATCAAATAAACTTTGGGGAATTCGCCCTGCAAGCAACAGAACCAGCTTGGATTACCTCTCGCCAAATAGAAGCCGCACGTCGAGCCATGACTCGTTACATCAGAAGAGGTGGTAAAATCTGGATTCGGATTTTCCCCGACAAACCCGTAACTATGAGAGCCGCAGAAACCCGGATGGGATCCGGTAAAGGTGCCCCTGAATATTGGGTAGCTGTAGTTAAACCCGGCAGAATTATGTTTGAGATTGGCGGCGTATCCCAAGAATTAGCCCAAGAAGCTATGCGTCTAGCAGCCCAAAAATTGCCGATAAAAGTTAAGTTTATTACCCGTGAACAGGAGGAGACTTAAAATATGCCCCTACCTAGGATTGCAGAAGTTAGAGAAATGTCTGACGAAGAAATTACAGAAGCGATCGCCGAAATCAAAAAAGAACTCTTTAACCTACGTTTGGAACAAGTAACAGGACGCCTAGAAAAAACTCACCTATATAAACACAAGCGTCACCGTCTCGGTCAACTCCTCACCGTAGAAAGAGAGCGGCAACTCAACCCAGAAACAACCCCCACCACACAGGAGGATAGTGAATAATGGCAGTAAAAGAAAGAGTGGGAATGGTAGTAAGCAACAAAATGGATAAAACCGTAGTTGTTGCCGTAGAAAACCGCTCCCCCCACCCCAAATACGGCAAAATTGTCGTTAAAACCAAAAAATTTAAAGCTCATGACCCAGAAAATCGCTGCAACGAAGGTGATAGAGTTCGGATTCGTGAAACTCGTCCCCTCAGCCGCACTAAGCGCTGGATAGTCAGTGAAATCATCAATATTTAATAAATAAGTAAATAAACTCCAGCAATGATTCAACAGCAAACCTATCTAAATGTCGCCGATAACAGCGGCGCCAGCAAGTTAATGTGTCTTAGGGTATTGAGTACTGGTAACACTAGCTACGCCAGTATTGGCGATGTTATTATAGCAGTAGTAAAAGATGCTCGCCCGAATATGGCCGTAAAAAAATCTGACGTAGTGAGAGCAGTAGTTGTTCGTACTAAAAAAGCTCTACGTCGTGATAGTGGCATGACTATTCGTTTCGACGATAACGCCGCCGTAATTATTAACAACGAAGGCAATCCCCGTGGTACCCGTATCTTTGGACCAGTAGCACGGGAACTACGGGATAAAAACTTTACTAAAATTATCTCGCTCGCACCGGAGGTACTCTAATATGGCTAAGAAAAC
Organism: Johannesbaptistia floridana; assembly: GCF_057440575.1. Lineage (NCBI taxonomy): Bacteria > Bacillati > Cyanobacteriota > Cyanophyceae > Chroococcales > Cyanothrichaceae > Johannesbaptistia > Johannesbaptistia floridana. The sequence continues at coordinate 34,252 of NZ_JALKVM010000362.1, read as the reverse complement.
CCCACGCCGATTCCAAAAAATGCACATCAAAAAAGGTGACACAGTACAAATAATTTCTGGACGAGATAAAGGCAAAGTAGGAGAAGTCTTACAGGCATTCCCAGAAGATAGCACTGTAGTTATCAAAGGAGTTAACATCAAAACCAAACACGTCAAACCCCGCCAAGAAGGGGAAACAGGCCAAATTACTACCTACGAAGGGCCAATTCATAGCTCCAACGTCATGCTTTACTCAGAAAAAGAAAAAATAGCCAGCAGAGCTAACTACATTATCAACGAAGACGGTCGCAAAGTCCGCAAACTCAAAAAAACAGGTGAAATAATTGATTAACTAAGATTAATTAATTAAATTCATTCCTAAAACTTCCTGACCAAGCCCAGGAATAATTAACCAAGGGAGCTTTTTTATCTATGTCATCTAAACTTTATCAAACCTACTCAGAAACTATTGTCCCTAAACTCAAAGAAGAGTTTGGTTATACCAATATCCATCAAGTTCCTAAAGTCGTAAAAATCACTGTTAACCGTGGTCTAGGTGAAGCATCTCAAAACGCCAAGGCTTTAGAATCCTCAATTAAGGAATTAACAATTATTACTGGACAAAAACCAGTAGTAACTAGAGCGAGAAAAGCGATCGCCGGATTTAAAATTCGTCAAGGTATGCCTGTAGGAGTAATGGTGACATTGCGTTCAGAGCGAATGTACGCCTTCTTAGATCGTTTAATCAATCTTGTACTACCAAGAATCCGTGACTTTCGTGGTATCAGTCCCAAAAGTTTCGATGGACACGGTAACTATAGCCTCGGTTTAAGAGAACAACTAATCTTCCCAGAAATCGATTACGACGCTATTGACCAAATTAGAGGCATGGATGTATCAATTATTACTACCGCTAACACGGACGAAGAAGGGCGTGCCTTACTAAGAGAAATGGGAATGCCCTTCCGCAACAATTAAAAATGAGCCAAAGAAAGAGGGTAAAAACACAATAATGGCAACAAACGATACTATCTCAGATATGTTAACCCGCATTCGCAATGCTTGTTTAGTCAAACAAACTAGTACACAGGTACCAACAACAAGAATGACTCGCAGTATTGCCAAAGTTCTTCAAGAAGAAGGTTTTATTGAAGGATTTGAAGAAGTGGGAGAAGGAATAAAAAAACAACTATTAATTTCCTTGCGCTACAAAAGAAGAAATGGAGAACCAATTATTCGGACCTTACAAAGGGTGAGTAAACCAGGTTTACGAGTATATAGTAACCGCAAAGAACTACCTAGAGTGTTAGGAGGGATTGGCATCGCCATCATTTCCACATCCCACGGGATTATGAGCGATCGCGAAGCCAGACGCCAAGGTATTGGTGGTGAAATCCTCTGTTACGTTTGGTAAAACTACAAAAGGAGAAAATAACTTATGTCTCGTATCGGTAAACGTCCTGTAACAATCCCTAAAGGAGTAACAGTAACCATAGACGGACAAAAAATCACAGTCAAAGGGAGTAAAGGCAGCTTAGAAAGAGTAATGCCCGAAGGAGTAAAACTAGAACAAATAGATGAAACTATTTGTGTAACTCCAGACAACGATTCCCGTACCTCTAGAGAACGCCATGGCCTAGTGCGTAGCCTCGTAGCTAACATGGTAGAAGGAGTATCCAAAGGCTTTGAAAAACGTCTCACAATCCAAGGAGTAGGATATCGTGCCCAAGCCCAAGGCTCCAACCTAACCCTTAACGTCGGCTACAGTAAACCTGTAGAAATGACTATGCCTCCAGGCATCAAAGTCGGCGTAGAAGAAAGAAACACAGAAGTTGTCCTCGAAGGCATCGATAAAGAACTTGTAGGTAATATCGCCTCTAAAATTCGTGACGTGCGACCTCCAGAAGTCTACAAAGGAAAAGGCATTCGCTACAAAGGAGAACAAATAAGACTAAAAGCAGGAAAAACAGGTAAGAAATAACTATGAAACTATCTCGTAAACAAAAAACTCAACGTCGTCACAGACGCATCCGCAAAAAAATTCAAGGCACCACCGAACGCCCCCGTTTAGCGGTATTTCGTTCTAATTTTCATATCTACGCTCAAGTAATCGACGATGTCCAGCAGCACACCCTAGTAGCCGCCTCAACCCTAGAACCAGAAGTAAAAAATCAGTTCACAGCTACAGGTAACCAAGAAGCTTCCGCCGCCGTAGGCAAACTAATAGCTGAAAAAGCCCTAGCCCAAGGCATAGAAAAAGTAGTACTAGACCGTGGTGGTAACCTATACCATGGCCGAGTCAAAGCTTTAGCCGAAGCGGCTCGCGAATCAGGTCTGCAATTCTAAATAAATTTCAAAACAAGGAAAATATTCCAGATGAAAAAACGTCGTAACAACAAAAAAGAAAAAGAAAGTAACTTACAAGAAAGAGTTATTCAAATTCGTCGTGTAAGTAAAGTAGTTAAAGGGGGGAAAAAACTCAGCTTCCGGGCCGTGGTCGTAGTTGGTAATGAAAAAGGCCAAGTAGGCGTCGGGGTTGGTAAAGCCAGCGATGTAATCGGCGCCGTGCGCAAAGGCGTTGCCGATGGACGCAAACAGTTAATAGAAATATCCCTAACCAAAACTAACTCCATAACCCACGTTTCCAAAGGCATCGCTGGGGGAGCTAAAGTGATGATTCGTCCCGCTGCCCCAGGTACAGGTGTAATTGCCGGAGGAGCAGTGAGAACAGTTTTAGAACTAGCTGGAGTCAAAAATATTCTCGCTAAGCAACTAGGATCTGATAATCCCCTTAATAACGCTAGAGCTACCATCGACGCCTTAGAACAAATTCGCAGTTTCTCAGAAGTATCCCAAGAACGAGGCATTCCCCTAGAACAAATTTACGCTTAAATAAAGGAGGAATTATAAAATAATGCGTTTAAATAATATATCACCCAAAAAAAGCTCTAAAAAGCGTCCTCGGCGCGTCGGTAGAGGTATCTCCGGCGGTCAAGGTGCTAGTTGTGGCTTTGGTATGCGCGGTCAAAAATCTCGCTCCGGTACAGGTACTAAAGCCGGATTTGAAGGGGGTCAAATGCCTCTTTACCGCCGTATACCCAAGTTAAAGCATTTTCCTATCGTTAACCCCACCTATCACACCATTATTAATGTCGGTAAATTAGCTTCCCTAGCTCCCAATACTGAGGTAAATTTAAATTCCCTACTCGAAGTGGGAATCGTCACCGCTAATGATGGCCCCCTGAAAATACTCGGGGAAGGCGAATTAAATGTTCCCCTCAATGTTAAAGCCGCAGCTTTTACAGCTCAAGCTAAACAAAAAATTGAAGCGGCAGGAGGAAGTTGGGAGATTGTCACCCGTTCTCAACGTGCAACTCAAGATAAAATAGAAGCACAGTCCGAAGAGGAAGCTAATAATGGTAGTTAGTCGTGATAAAAATCCCACCGCCCAAGAAACATTTATGCAAATGGCCCAAGCCGCAGGGCTTCGCAGTCGTGTTCTAATTACGGTGGGTTTACTTATTTTAGTTCGTTTAGGTATTTATATTCCTGTACCTGGGATTAATCGCGCTGAGTTCGCCTCAGCTCTACAAACTGTACCAGGTTTAGGCTTTTTAGACATCTTTACTGGTGGAGGCTTATCCGCCTTAGGTATTTTTGCTCTGGGAATTTTACCGTTTATTAATGCTTCCATCATTATCCAATTGTTAACCGCAGCTCTGCCATCTTTGGAAAATTTGCAGAAAAATGAAGGTGAAGCCGGAAGACGGAAAATTGCCCAAGTTACCCGCATAATTGCTCTAATTTGGGCAATAATCCAAAGTACAGCTATTACTGTAGGTTTACTGAGTGACTACGCCCTAGCACCAGGAATTTGGTTTGTAATTGAAACGGTTATCGCCCTAACGGCCGGGTCCATGTTCGTTATGTGGATTTCTGAATTGATTACAGAACGAGGTATCGGGAATGGGGCCTCTTTGTTGATTTTTGTTAACATTGTGGCAATTTTACCCAGAACTCTCGGTCAAACTATTCAATTTGCCCAACAAGGCGGTCAAGAATCCATCGCTCAAGTAGTTATACTCTTGGTAGTGTTTTTAGTAATGATTGTCGGTATAGTCTTTGTTCAAGAAGGGACTCGCCGTATTCCTATCATTTCCGCTAAACGACAAGTAGGACGCAAACTCTATCGAGAAAGAACTAGTTATCTACCTCTACGTCTGAATCAAGGCGGTGTTATGCCGATTATCTTTGCTTCAGCTTTGTTGGTTATTCCGACTTCTTTGGGGAGTTTCTTTCAAGGTGATGGCTTTGTTAATCAAGCTCTAAGAACAGTAGAACGAGAGCTGCGACCAGGAACTTGGGTTTATGTACTTGTGTATTTGTCTTTGATTCTCTTCTTTAGCTATTTTTACAGCTCTTTGGTCAGTAATCCTGTGGATATGTCACAAAATCTTAAGAAAATGGGTACCAGTATCCCAGGTATCCGCCCAGGTAAAGCTACTAGCGCCTATTTAGAAGGTGTGCTCAATCGTCTGACTTTCTTGGGAGCAATATTTTTGGGATTTGTGGCTATCGTACCAACTTTTGTAGAGGGAGTCACCGGAGTACCAACTTTTAGAGGGTTTGGCGCAACTTCTTTGTTAATCTTAGTAGGTGTCGCCATCGATACCGCTAAACAAATTCAAACTTATGTGATATCTCAACGTTACGAAGGTATGGTAAAGTGAAGTCACCAATGGCAGTGGGAGAGCACTCCCCTCCCCCACTCCTCCAATGTTTACTAAGCCTTCTGAGAAAAAATAAGGATACATGTTTTTCGCCAATTACCCCTGAAGGCCCACCAGGCTTGTATCCTTACTTTTTAGTCGGTTAAGTAGCAAGTAAAATTAAACAAGGAAAAATTAATGAGTAATTCAGGATTGATATTCTTAGGACCACCAGGAGCAGGAAAAGGCACTCAATCTCAAGTTTTAGCAGATACATTTAAAATACCTCATATCTCCACAGGAGATATATTGAGACAAGCTATTGCTAATCAAACTCCTCTCGGTCAAAAGGCTAAAACCTATGTAGACCAAGGTGAATTAGTACCCGATGAGTTGATTTTAGATTTGATTCGCGATCGCCTCAGCCAAGCCGATACTCAAGTTGGTTGGATTCTTGATGGTTTTCCTCGCAATGTTAATCAAGCACGCTTTCTTGATGCTTTATTGGCGGAAATCCACCATCATGTCGATGGAGCTCTTAATTTAGAAGTACCAGAACAAAGTTTAGTAGACCGTCTCCTCCAAAGAGGTCGTAAAGATGATAACGAGGAAACTATCCGTCGCCGTCTCCAAGTCTATCACGAGCAAACCGCCCCCGTAATTGCCTATTATCAAGAAAAGGAGAATCTCTACTCTGTCAATGGTAATTTACCCCCAGAAGAGGTGACTCAAGCTATATCTCAAATTATCTCTAACCAGCTTAATTTTTTTAATAATACTGAGGCTAAAACCTAATTTGACCGCTCATTAAGCAGTCTGATTGAGAAGATTTGTATTTTATCTCTTCTCTTTAGCCTCTTTTTTTTTATTCCTGGTATATTCACTCACAATTCTCTCAAGGGGATTCAACCAAACTTGTCACCCCCTCAGAGGGATGAGTGAAGACCAGACTTGGTGTTACATTTGTTAAGTGATAAAATTTATATAGATAACTATGTGAATTATTACTTTTAATCTCGTAATCTTGATTTAAATAAATTTCCAGCAACTTGTATCCAACAGCATAACATATTAACAGTAAATAGGAGTAACACTTTGGCTAAAAAAGATTTAATCGAAATGGAAGGTACAGTCACCGAGTCTTTACCTAACGCCATGTTTAGGGTGGATTTAGACAACGGTTTTAATGTTTTAGCACATATCGCTGGGAAAATCCGTCGTAATTACATCAAAATTTTACCAGGCGATCGCGTTAAAGTCGAACTCACCCCCTATGACTTGAGTAAAGGCCGCATTACCTATCGTCTTCGTCAAAAATAACCCTAAACAGTGGAGAATTCGTTATAATAAATTGACCATAAACCTTTAAAATGCTATAATAAATAGCTTGTGTGAATAGCCAAAAATCCAGGCATGAGGCATGAAAGTAAGACCATCTGTAAAAAAAATTTGTGAAAAGTGCCGTGTAATTAAACGACGCGGCCGAGTCATGGTGATTTGTACCAACCCCAAGCATAAACAGCGTCAGGGATAAAAACAAACACCAAAGCAACAAGTAGTAAACATCTAGTAGTATAGTAAAGAAAAAAGAGGGAGAAAAAGCGTGGCAAGAATTGCAGGTGTAGACCTACCAAGGGATAAGCGTGTAGAGATAGCCCTTACCTACATCTACGGGATTGGGCTATCGCGTTCTCAAGAAATACTCGCCGGAACTGGGGTCAATCCAGACACCAGAGTTAGAGACCTAGCAGACGAAGATGTAACGGCCCTGCGTTCCTATATTGACGCCAACTATCAAATCGAAGGAGATTTGAGACGTTGGGAAGCGATGAATATCAAGCGTTTAGGAGATATAGGAACCTACCGAGGTAGACGTCATCGTATGGGTCTACCAGTCAGAGGACAGAGAACTCGAACTAACGCCCGTACTAGAAGAGGCAGAAGATTAACGGTAGCAGGTAAGAAAAAGGCACCAGCTAAGAAATAACCACAAATACTGTAACCAAAAAATTAAGCAAAAATTAAGTGAAGAACTATGGCTCGACCAACTAAAAAAAGTAGTGGCAAAAAAAACAAACGTCATGTACCGAATGGTGTAGCTCACATTCAATCAACATTTAACAATACAATCGTTAGTATATCGGACATCAATGGCGAAGTAGTATCCTGGGCATCAGCCGGGTCTAGTGGGTTCAAAGGAGCCAAAAAAGGAACACCCTTTGCGGCCCAAACAGCGGCAGACAGTGCAGCTCGCCGTGCCATGGAACAAGGAATGCGTCAAGTAGAAGTAATGGTTAGTGGTCCAGGAGCGGGGAGAGAAACAGCGATTCGCGCTCTCCAAGGCTCAGGATTAGAAATAACCTTGATAAGAGATGTTACCCCAATTCCTCACAATGGCTGTCGGCCACCTAAGAGACGTAGAGTTTAGTAGAGTTTAATTGAAAAACTCTAATTCAAGAGGAAATCGGAGAGGAAAAATTTTACTCATTAACCAAAAAAGGGCACAAAAAGGTAAACATCCTGCCCTGGTCAGATGAATTTAGGCGGCAGAAATCGTCGCCCTAGGTAGCGCCGTCTGTGAGCAAGAATTTTGAAACACTCACTCAGGGATTAAGTCCCTGACTTAAGGGTTATCTAATGATGTGAATTTTGAATCTTGAATTCATCTGACCTGAGGTGTTAGGGTTAACAAGTCGCAAGTCTTGACTGATGACAACGAAAGCCTTTCACCATTGTTATGAAAGAATTACCATTGTGTGTTTTGTAAGAAAAGCCAGGTAATATATTCGTCAGAAATCTCGAAGAGCCGAAAACTAGGAGCCGAAATGTAGCCTAAAATAATCTTGCTTGATATCGTTATTTTTTAGCTTAAACCTTAAGGAAGATCATTCTATGACGCAGTTTCAGATTGAGTGTGTAGAATCAAAAACAGTAAAGAACCAAAATCAGTATAGCAAATTTGTCCTAGAGCCTTTAGAAAGAGGACAAGGAACCACAATAGGCAATGCTCTGAGAAGGATATTATTATCCAATCTAGAAGGGGCCGCAGTAACAGCAATCAGAATAGCCGGAGTTAACCATGAATTTGCCACCGTAAAAGGGGTAAGAGAAGATGTGCTAGAGCTGATGCTGAATATGAAAGAAATTGTGGTAAAAAGCTTTACAAAAGAGCCGCAAATAGGACGTTTACTGGCTACAGGGCCAGGAACAGTAACAGCCGGGCAGTTTGATGTACCATCAGAAATAGAGATAGTAGACCCTAATCAGTATATAGCAACTCTAGCAGAAAATGCCAAACTAGAAATGGAGTTCTATGTAGAAAAAGGCACAGGCTATCAAATAGGAGAAAAAAACAAAAAAGAACACACATCAATAGATTTTCTGCAAATTGATGCAGTGTTTATGCCAGTGACTAAAGTTAACTATCGCGTTGATGATAGTCGCTTAGATGGCTCCTTTGATAAAGATAAACTAACCATGGAAATATGGACAAACGGTAGCATCAAACCAGAAGAAGCCCTATCTCAAGCAGCAGGGATAATCACCGATTTATTTAATCCCCTGAAAGATTTGACTCTGATTGAGCAAACGCCAGAATATACTCCAGATGATAACCCCAATAGTCAAATACCCATCGAAGAGCTACAACTATCCGTGCGGGCTTACAACTGTCTCAAACGCGCTCAAATAAATTCAGTAGCAGATTTGCTCGATTACTCCCAAGAAGACCTCTTGGAAATTAAAAACTTTGGGCAAAAATCAGCAGAAGAAGTAGTAGAAGCACTACAAGAAAGATTGGGAATTACACTACCCCAAGAAAAAACTAGTAAAGCATAACTAAGGAGGAAAAAATGCGCCATAAATGTAGGGTTCCACAATTAGGCTTGCCAGCAGACCAGCGAAAAGCCCTGCTGAGAAACCTAACCACAGAACTAATTCGCCATGGTCAAATAACCACAACCCATGCCCGTGCTAAAGCAGTACGCACAGAAGTAGATAGAATTATTACCCTAGCTAAAGAGGGATCAGTATCAGCTAGACGTAGAGCTATAGGTTATCTGTATGATAAGAAGTTAGTTCATGTTCTGTTTGCCGAAGCACCCAAACGTTACGGCACCCGTAATGGAGGGTACACTCGCATTATAAGAACAGTAAACCGTCGTGGCGATAACGCGAAAATGGCCATCATTGAACTAGTATAAAAGCTAGTAGAAGAGGAATTGACAGGGACAAAAACACCAAGACAAAGAGTAGCTCTGTTAATACAATACCAGGGGACTAATTTTCATGGCTGGCAAAGACAGCCAAATCATCCCACAATTCAAGCAGCTATAGAAGATGCGATCGCCTCGGTAACCGAGCAAGCAGTTGTACTACACGGAGCTGGGAGAACCGATAGCGGAGTTCACGCCGCCGCCCAAGTAGCCCACTTCGACCAGGAAACACCAATACCAGGAGAGCGCTGGGCTACAATCTTAAACGGTAGACTCCCCCAAGGCATCCTCATTAGAGCCTCGGCTAGTGTACCAGAGTCATGGCACGCCCGTTTCAGTGCTAGTTATCGCCGCTATCGCTATACCATCTACACAGATAAGCTACCTAACCTATTCATTGCTCCCCTAGTATGGCACTACTACCATGCTCACATCGATGAAAAGTTAATTAATACAGCTTTAGAACCCCTAATTGGGAAACACGAACTTTCCGCCTTTGAAAGGGCAGGTTCCTCCCGCCCTCATTCCTGGGTAGATGTTCACGCCGCTAACTGTTACCGTCAAGGTACCTTTGTGTATATCGAAATTCAAGCCCAAGGTTTTTTGTATGGTATGGTACGTCTGCTTGTAGGTATGCTGATAGAAGTAGGTACAGGTCTACGCTCTTTGGAAAACTTCCAAAAAATCTGGTTAAACCAAGAGCGAGAATCTGTAAAATACTCGGCACCAGCTCAAGGACTCTGTCTGCTGCGTGTCGGTTATCCAGAATTTCCCTTTCCCCATCACCTTTGGTTTGATACCCAACCCTTTTTTCATTTCAACCAAATTAGTACATAAAGCCCATGAATAAAACACCCCTACCCACAGTAGATAATATAGAGAGAAAATGGTATGTCGTCGATGCGGCAGACCAACGATTAGGACGTCTTGCTACAGAAATCGCCATGATTCTGCGAGGAAAAAATAAACCTAGTTTTACCCCCCATATAGATACTGGTGACTTCGTGATTGTAATCAATGCAGAAAAAGTAGTCGTAACCGGAAACAAAGCAGAGCAAAAACTCTATAGACGTCACTCCGGTCGCCCCGGAGGCATGAAAGTTGAAACCTTTGCTAAATTACAAAATCGTATCCCCGAAAGGATCATAGAAAAAGCCGTAAAAGGTATGCTCCCCAAAAACTCCCTCGGACGTAAACTTTTTACAAAACTCAAAGTTTACAAAGGAGACCAACACCCTCACTCAGCACAACAACCCGAAGTTTTAAAGATCCAAACCATTCCCACAGGAGGTAACTAATGCAAAGCACACAATCACAAGATAGAGTTGTTTATTGGGGCACAGGTCGCCGTAAATCTTCCGTAGCTAGAGTACGTTTAGTACCAGGTACTGGGGAAGTTACTGTAAATGGTAAGTCAGGAGAAATCTACTTTAATCGTATTCCTAGCTATTTGCAATCAATTAAATCTCCCCTGGAAACTTTAGGTCTAGAACATCAGTATGATGTCTTAGTTAATGCCCATGGTGGAGGCTTAACAGGTCAATCAGATGCTGTTAAACTAGGAGTAGCAAGAGCTTTGTGTGAGTTAGACCCTGATAACCGTCAACCTCTGAAAGTTGAAGGTTATTTAACCCGCGACCCTCGCGCTAAAGAACGTAAAAAATATGGTCTTCATAAAGCTCGTAAAGCACCACAATTCTCAAAACGTTAAAATAGTAGTAAGATAGGAATAATAAGATTAAGAGTCATTATGCCAAAACCAGACATTCACCCCACTTGGTACCCAGAAGCTAAAGTCATCTGTGACGGAGAAGTCGTGATGACCGTAGGTTCCACTCAACCGGAAATTCATGTGGAAATTTGGTCCGGGAATCACCCTTTTTACACAGGAACTCAAAAAATCATTGATACAGAAGGTCGCGTTGACCGCTTTAACCGTAAATACGAAGGCTTATTTGGCAGTAGCTCCAAAAAAGGCGATAAACCAGCTAAAGATTCTAAAAAATAGCTTCTTTCATATTCTTGATTAACCCAGTAGAGTTTCTGCTGGGTTAATTATATATTCAAATAACTATATTTTCATTAATTCAAAAAAAAGGAAAAAACTATGGCTGAACAATATCTACTAGAAAAATTACAATCTGTTGAACAAACCTATAAAGAGTTAACCCGTCGCTTAGCAGACCCTGATATAGCTACAGATCCCGAACAGTTACAACAAGTAGCTAAAGCACGTTCTTCTTTAGAAGAAACAGTGAATACCTTTGAACAGTGGCAACAAGTGCAAAAAGATTTACAAGGTACTAAACAAGTACTTAAGGAATCGGGAGGAGACCAAGAGTTAAGAGAAATGGCTCAGTTAGAAGTAGCTGAGTTGGAAGAAACCACCATAGAACTGGAGAAAAAACTCAAAATCCTACTCCTACCACGGGATCCTAATGATGATAAAAATATTATGCTGGAAATTAGAGCGGGTACCGGAGGAGATGAAGCTAGTATCTGGGCCGGAGACTTAGTACGAATGTACTCACGCTATGCAGAAACTCAAAATTGGATAGTAAAACTCGTGAGTGAATCTCTAGCAGATATGGGCGGATTTAAAGAAGCAATCCTGGAAATAAAAGGCGACATGGTCTACAGTAAGCTGAAGTTTGAAGCAGGAGTACATCGAGTCCAAAGAGTACCAGTAACTGAGGCAGGGGGAAGAGTACATACTTCTACAGCAACAGTAGCGATAATGCCAGAAGTAGACGATGTGGAAATAAAAATAGATGCTAAAGATGTGGAAATATCTACAGCTAGATCAGGAGGCGCAGGAGGACAAAATGTCAACAAGGTAGAAACGGCAGTAGACTTGTTCCACAAACCTACCGGAATTAGAATCTTTTGCACAGAAGAGCGATCGCAACTGCAAAACCGGGAACGGGCTATGCAAATTCTCCGGGCTAAACTCTATGAAATGAAGTTACAGGAACAACAGGCAGAGGTTACTTCTATGAGGCGCTCTCAAGTTGGTACCGGGGCACGTTCTGAAAAGATTCGTACCTATAACTATAAAGATAATAGGGTGACAGACCATCGTCTTAATCAAAACTTTAGTTTAGATCGCTTTTTAGAAGGAAGTATCGAAGATACAATTCAAGCTTGTATAGGTCAAGACCAACAAGAACGTCTCGAAGCCATGGCTTCTTCTCCCTCTACTGCTGAAGCTTTGAATTAATAAAAACCTGGCTTTCTGCGGTTATCTCCAAGCTCTGGATTTTAAATCTAGGGCTTGGATAAAGACAGTAGAATCCTCAAATTTTTTCTATAGCAGTCGCCAGGGCAGTTAGGACAAGAAAGAGGATAATTCTAATGATTTATCAAATAGAGCGATCATTTAATCCCCTTTTAGCAGAGCGATCGCCAACATGTCTCAAACCTTGATTAATTCAGCAACGCCCTTCATCTCGACTAAAAAATTTCAAATGAATTAAACTCTGCTCATTTGCTTCGGTGCGAAATGTTTGTAATTTCGTTACCGGAAGTATTTCGCCGCGACTAATCAGACTATGGCGAGAATTATCCACCAATTCAATAAAATAATTTCGAGATACTCTACTAACTCGCTCTGTTAACCGTTTTATTACGTTATCTGACGGGGTGACAGGGTGGTTGAAAAGCTTGTGGAGATTGAGGTTTGTTTATCGCGATCGCTGAAAAAATAATAAAAAATTTCCCTCTTATTGAGAATGGGTATTTTTAGGAATGGTAGGAAAGAGCATTGAAAAAAAGTTGATTTAAAAGCCAACATAATCTCAAAGAAAAAACAACCTGATTTTATGATAAAAATAATCAGATTGTTTCAATAGATTTTAATTAATTTATGAGTATTTTATTAGAATACGAATTTCATTTTACCAAATATTTAACCCAAACACAAATAGAAGCTTTAAGAATTTTGTTGTGGTTACTCATGGTTCATAAACAAGTTAGAATAGAGAGGCTGGCCGCTTGTTTTCCATTACCAATTCTCTATGAAAGTAGAAGAAAACATATCCAACGCTTTCTAGTTTTGCGAGCATTAAGTGTTTCCTTGTTGTGGTTTCCTATTATTAAATCTATTATTAATAAAGAGTTTAAAATAGGTTCTCGTTTAATTATAACTATTGATAGGACCCAATGGAAAGATAAAAATGTGTTTGTAATTGCTGTGATTTGGAAAAAAAGAGCTTTACCTATCTATTGGCAACTTTTAAATAAAAGAGGTGCTAGTAATTTAGCTGAACAACAAGCTTTAATTAGACCAGTTCTTCGATTATTAAAATAGTATGAATTAGTGATTATTGGCGACCGTGAATTTCATAGTGTCAAGTTGGCTTATTGGCTAAAACAAGAAGCAAAAAAACAACGGGTTTTCTTCGCATTTCGTCAAAAACAAGATACCAATCAGAAAAAAACTAATGAAAATTATCAAACCTTTTCTGCGTTAAATATAAAACCAGGCATGAAGATATTTTTGACGAATGTTTCAGTCACTAAAAATAAAGGATTTGGAAAATTTAATGTTGGCCTCTATTGGAAGCGAAAGTATAAAGGTAAACAGGAAAAACAACCTTGGATTATTATAACTAATTTAAGCACAATTGAAGATATCTTAAAAGTTTATAAAGCTAGAGCTGGTATTGAAGCTATGTTCAAAGATTGTAAGAGCGGTGCGACCCCGGCGAGGTTTCCTACGGGGAACGCGCACCAAGACACTGGTGGCTATAATTTAGAGGGAAGTAAAGCTAATACTGAAAGACTAACTTCTTTGATTTTATTAATAGCAATAGCTTATACAGCTACCTCTTTAAAAGGCAATTGTTTTTAATAAGGTATGAAAACAAAAGTTAGTTATGTTTCTCCAAAATGCGATCGCCTATTTACGTTGTTGCCAAGCAACCAATAACAGTAAAAAAATACCTACATTAATTAAAATATCAGCCAAATTAAAAACCGGAAAATTAATCAGACGAAAATCGAGAAAATCTACCACATAACCGAATAAAAAGCGATCAACCCCATTGCCCAAGGCACCAGCTAAAATACATCCATAACCAATTTGTTCTGTTACAGGTAATTTAGGGGCAAACCAAACAAAACACATCAAAGCTAAGCTAACCCCCAATGATAACCAGCGCAGCCAAGCCACACCCCCTTCAAAAAAACTAAATGCAGCTCCCGTATTAATTACATAGGTAAAATGAAAAACATCGGGCCAAATTGCCATAGTTGTCCCAATCGTCTCAAAAGTTTGCACCACCACATACTTAGTGATTTGGTCAAGAATTAACCCGACTAAAGCAACTAGCCAAAAAAAACGATTTTTTCTTAATTTTTGCACTGTTTTTCTACTTGATAACAGTTAATTTTAGTAAAATAAGATTCGACGAAAAAAGTAACTCAACACAGCAACTAAACAAACAATCGCCACATGTCCTGGTAAAGCATTGACAGAATAAACCATTACAAAAGACTTAAGTTGACTTAGGGAGTTAATTGGCTCTATTTTCAACAGGTAAAAAATTAGTAAATACCCCAAACCAACTAAATGAATTACTAATAAACCTAGACCAGCTCCTAAAGCCGATAACTCTACACTAGCTTTTTCTCGCCAAGCCAGCCATCCTGCCGCCCAAGCGCCAGGAATAAACCCTAATAAATAGCCAAAACCTGGTTCCCCGATGTAGTCAAAACCTCCCCCCTGGGCAAAAATTGATAACCCTGATAATCCCAGAGTTATATAAGCAATTTGAGCTATTACCCCAGCATTTTTTCCCCCCACACATCCTGTAAATAATACTGCCCCTATTTGATAAGTTACTCCCAATGTGTAACTACTTACCCCTTGGGAGTGCCAATACCAGGGGAGATTGGTAGTTTTTACTTCTATGAATGTGCTGATAACAGTTAAAAATAAGCCAATTGTTGCCCATAATAACTGTGCTATTGGCGATAGTAATGGTTTAGGTCTCAAAATCAATCTTGATTAGTTAAGGGTACAGGTGCCTCGCCTCCTTGTAATCCTAATGACTCAAGCATTTCCTGGTCTTTTTCTGGAGGTTGTCCGATGGTAGTTAGATAATGTCCAATTAACATGGCGTTAATACCTGATTTTAAGCCAAGGCTTTGTAATTCGCCCATAACAGCTTCTCTGCCTCCGGCGTAACGCAAAATTTGTTCCGGTAGAATCATCCGAAAAATCGCCATTGCCTTGAGGGCCGTATAGGGGTCTAATTTATTTTGACTAGCTAGAGGAGTTCCCTGTCTGGGGTTTAGTAAGTTAATTGGTACTGATTCTACCCCTAGGTCTCGTAAACTTAGGGCTAAATCAATTCTATCAGACCAACTCTCTCCCATACCAATAATTCCTCCAGTACAAGCCTGCATTCCCGCCGCATGTACATTTTTTACTGTTTCCACGCGATCGCGCCAACTATGGCTACTTACTATTTCTGGGAAAAAGTTTTCCGCCGTTTCTAAATTATGGTTGTAGCGAGTTACCCCTGCTTCTTTTAGGGCGATCGCTTGTTCTTTGGTTAATTCCCCCAAAGCACAACAGGGTTTTATTCCTGTTTCCGCCCTAATTTCTTGAACTGTTGCTAAAATTTCGGTGAATTCGCTACTTTTAGGACTATTATACTTAATCCCTCGACCTTGACTCACTAAACAAAAGCGTTTTGCCCCTGCACTTTTTGCCGCTTTAGCTTCAGCCACGATTTCCGACCGAGATTTCAAGGGATACACGGGAGAATCTTTCCCCGGATGGTGGGCTGATTGAGAGCAAAATGAACAGTTTTCCGAACAATTGCCGGATTTTATATTAGTTATACTGCACAAATCTACCACATTACCACAACAAGCTTGACGGATACGATCTGCCGCTTCACATAGTAATAATATTTGTTCCTCTGTCTCAATTTCAGTTAAATTTAAAGCTTCTTCCCTAGTTAGTCGCTTTCCTCCAATAATTTCCTCTGCTAATTCTGTTAAACAGTTTCTCAACTCAGTGGAGTTTGTAGGAATTGATTGAGCTAATGATTGCACCACTTATATTTAAGCTCCCTAAAATTTTCCAATAATAATTGTTAGGCATTTTATTATACCATTTTGATAATTTTTACCAAAAATTTTGCTTTTCTTAACCTTATCTTAACCCTTGGTTGTTACACTATTATCGGTATTTCAGTAACTTAAAATGGAATAAAAATCTGGTAATTTGTATTACAAGCTTAAAATAAAATCGTTAGGAGAAGTAAATAGTGAGTTCTGGTTTTAATAATTCAAGTCAAAGAATAGAACCACGTTCAGGAACAGAAAAGGGTATCGACAGCACATTTAAAATAGCTGCCCAAGCCTGTGCGATCATTATTGGAGTTCTGTTAATCTGGATTGTTTTACAATTATTACTACAAGCCTCGCCAGCAATCGGCAAATTTGGACTCGGTTTTATTGTAGGACAAGACTGGAATCCAGTACAAGATCAATACGGGATTTGGCCAGCCATCTATGGAACCCTAGTAAGTTCAGGAATTGCTCTCCTTATCGCTGTACCTATTGGTTTAGGGGTAGCAATTTTTCTCAGCGAAGACTATATCAATCGTAAAGTCCAAAGAGTTATGGTCTTCCTTGTGGAACTACTAGCGGCTGTGCCTAGTGTAGTATATGGTTTGTGGGGATTATTTGTACTAATACCCTTTCTTAAACCAATCGGGGTCAAATCAGCTTCCATGTTACCTGCGGCTCTAATTCTCTCAATCATGGTTCTACCAACAATTGCGGCCATAGCCAGAGATGCTATAGTCAATGTCCCTGATGATATGCGTAAAGCCGCAATAGGTTTAGGCGCTACTCGCTGGGAAGCAATTCTACAAATAGTGATTCCAACAGCTTCTTCGGGAATTATTGGGGGAATTATGTTGGCATTAGGACGGGCCTTAGGAGAAACTATGGCGGTAACCATGCTCATTGGTAACTCTAACCGAGTTGACTTCTCTTTATTGGCGCCCTCCAATACCATATCATCTTTGCTGGCCAATCAGTTCGCTGAAGCTAGTGGGTTACAGGTATCTGCCCTGATGTATGCGGCATTGGTATTAGCAATAGTAACTCTATTTGTGAATATCCTCGCTCAAGTTGTCGTTACTCAATTACAAAAAATTTAATCAAAGAAAAAAGATGACTTCTCAATACATTTCTGATTTTTCTCCTAGTGAGTTAAAGCACGATAACGCTAACAAAAGAACATTGTTTTGCTACATTATGAACGGTATAACAGTGTTGTTTATGGTCATGGCAGTAATACCTTTGTTTATTATTTTAATATACTTGTTTGGACAAGGTATTAGTGCTCTATCTCCCAGTGTGTTTACAGAACTACCACCACCCCCTCTCGTAGATGGTGGTGGTTTTGGTAATGCTATCCTTGGAACAGCAATTATGGTGGGTATTGGTATACTAATTAGTGTACCAGTAGGCATTATGGCGGCTATTTATTTATCAGAATTTAGTCAAAGTAAACTAGCTCCAGGAATACGATTTGCAACAAACGTGCTTAGTGGTGTACCATCGATTATTGTAGGAGTATTCGCCTACGCGATTGTCGTTTTACCAATGAAGTCTTATTCTGCTTGGGCAGGGGGTGTAGCCTTGTCGATTCTAATGTTGCCAATTATTATCCGCACCACCGATGAGGCCCTAAAACTAGTTCCTCAAGAAGTAAGACAAGCTTCGATTGGTATAGGGGCTAATGATTATCAAACTGTTTTGCAAGTAGTATTGCCCCAGGCAGTACCAGCAATTTTAACTGGAGTAACTCTGGCCGTAGCAAGGGCAGCAGGAGAAACAGCGCCGCTACTATTTACCGCTTTGTTTACTCAATTTTGGCCTAATTGGGACAAATTCTTGAAGGAACCTTTTGCTTCTTTAGCAGTATTGGTTTACAACTTCGCCATTGTTCCCTTTAAAAACCAAAACCAGCTTTCTTGGGCAGCAGCTTTCGTTTTGGTGATGCTAGTACTAATTACTAGTATTCTCTCCCGAATAGCTACAGCTCAAAAAGAATACTAACTTAGATGAGGATTTAAATCATGGTTCACAATCAACCCCAAGACAATGTTCAAAGTGCTATTGGTACAGCAGTATTAAAAGCTGAAAATACTGATGTTTATTATGGCAGCTTTTTAGCCGTAAAAGGTGTCTATGTAGAAATTCCTAAAAACAAAGTAACAGCTTTTATTGGTCCTTCTGGTTGTGGTAAAAGTACTCTCCTACGCTGTTTTAATCGTCTTAATGACCTAATTCCTATTTTTCACCTAGGAGAAGGTTCTAAAGTTACCTATAATGGACAGGATTTATACGCCAAAGATATTGACCCAGTTCAAGTACGCCGTCGTATCGGCATGGTGTTTCAAAAAGCTAATCCTTTCCGTAAATCTATTTATGATAATATCGTTTACGGAGCTAAAATTAATGGCATTAAAACCGACTATGACCAACTAGTAGAAGAGTCTCTCCGGGGTGCAGCTCTTTGGGATGAGGTAAAAGATAAACTAAAACAAAGTGGTATGGCTCTTTCTGGGGGACAACAACAACGTCTCTGTATCGCTCGTACTATCGCCCTAAAACCTGATGTAGTGCTGATGGATGAACCATGTTCCGCCCTTGACCCCATCTCTACTCTCAAGGTAGAAGAACTGATTCATGAGTTAAAAGAAAACTTCACTATCGTCATTGTAACTCACAATATGCAGCAGGCAACCAGGGTAGCAGATTATACTGCATTCTTCAATACAAAAGCCCTAGAAGGGGGAGACCGCCAAGGTTACTTAGCAGAATTTGACCGCACTGAAGTAATCTTTAATAACCCCAGTAAAGAAGAAACTCAACAATATATTAGTGGTCGTTTCGGATAAAAATCTGATAAAAATCTCTGATTATTTAAATTAACTGAAAGGGGATAAGCAGAAAACTTATCCTTTTTTTTGCTAATAAGGTTCCAATTCTTGATAGGATAATTGAAATTGTTCAGGTTTTTGTATAAGATATGTCTATTCAACGTTACTTATCCCGTTTGTTAGCGATCGCTTTAGTGGTAGTAATTAGCTTATTTGGTTTGACTGCCTGTTCTAGTCCTACTGGACTGACTGGTAAATATAGTGAAGATACTTTGACTGTATTAAATAATCTCAAAAAAGCTGTAGAAATCGATGAGAATGACCCCGCTAAAGAAGAAGTAAAATCTTTGGCGCGTCAGCAAATTAATGACTATATCTCTCTCTACCGTCGTGACTCTCGTTCTTCTGGATTGCGTTCTTTCACAACTATGCAGACAGCAATGAATTCTTTAGCAGGGTACTATACCTCCTATGGTAACCGTCCCTTACCCGATAAGCTCAAAAAGCGTTTAGAACAAGAATTTAGTCAAGTAGAATTGGCCATCAAACGCGGTGTTTAATAAGATTGGGAAAATTATGATTTTCCCTTGCAATTTTTGGCAATTACTGTATATAATAGTAGATGTGCAAAAATCAGCGGACGTGGCGGAATTGGTAGACGCGCTAGATTTAGGTTCTAGTGTCTTACGATGTGAGAGTTCGAGTCTCTCCGTCCGCATTAAATACTCTAAATAAAATAAATTGTTTAATTGGAGTGAAATACTTTTTTATTCCCTTGGCTGTTTAAAGGCGATCGCATCTTTAAACCAAGACTTATAATAATTAGGGTTTGCTGAATAAATCTAAAACTACAATTTGGTATAGGTTTGAGCTGGTTTTCTCTTCTTCAAAAACCCAAAGTAGTAGGGCGCAAGCCTTGCGCCCCTACCTCCGCACTAAAACGTACTTTTTCACCCGTACCTCACATCACTCGCACCAGAACAAGAGTACTAATTGATTTTGGGAAAAGTTTATTTATTTGATGGCTAAATAGATTTTTATAACTAAAAAGTAAGTATAAATACTTAAAAAACTCATTACTCATTACTCATTACTCATTACTCATTTAAATGACTACTAAAATAATCATAGCTTCACCTTCTAAAATAGCTTTAGATTTTTCTTATGAAGGATTTAATTACTACGTTACATCCCTTCAACCATTCGCCAAAATTGAATGGCGTGAGATAAAATGCCAGAAAACAAAAGCATCTCTAGAAAAAGTTGAATTAGAAGGTTCTGCGATTATTGATTTCATCCTATCTCTAAAAGATAAAAATAGAAAAGTTATCTGTCTAGACGAAAAAGGTAAAAATTTTAAAAGTCTAGAATTCGCTAAATTAATCAATGATTTTGAATCATCTACAGTTACCAGTATTGTCTTTATAATTGGGGGAAATTTTGGCTTATCTTCTAGAGTTAGAGAAATAGCAGATATAACCCTTCAACTTTCTTCTCTAACTCTTCCTGCTCATTTATGCTTTGTAATATTAGTAGAGCAAATATATAGGGCTTACTGCATTAATAAAGGTAATAAAAATTATCATAAATAAGATCATTTCCCTAAAAAAATGCAATAAATATCAGGAAAGGAAGGAACTCCCGAATCTTAAAAGAAAAATAATCAGATTGTTTAAATAGACTTTAATTATTGTTTCGTCACCTCACATCTTCCACCAGTACTTATGTACCAAATTATTGTGGTCATCTATCGCCCCGGATTTTAAATCCGGGGGCGATAGATGACCGCATTCCGCGAGAAAAAAGTACTGAATACGCCTTTTTGGTCAACCAATTTTTAAGCGTTGAGCATTAATTCTCTAACTCATTACTTCAAAACTTCAAGACTTCAAGACTTCTTACTTCAAGACGTCTTACTCATTACTCCTTACTCCTTACTCATTACTCAACTCCAACCAGTAACATTAGGTAAAGATGCGAGGGTCTGAGTCACCCACCTCAGGTATCATGGCTTAAAATTATAAGCTTCAAATACGTCTTTCATGGTTTCATAGAGTTGAGTTTTACTAATACCAAATTGCTCTAAAGAATACTTATGTTTACTCTTATATATTTTTTGTTGTTGGTTAATAGTGCTTTGGAAATCAGCTAATACTGTTTCGCTTAAATCTAAATCAAATTGCTGATAAATTTGTTTAATGACTCCGAGGGGATTAGCAATTAAATCTTCGTATCTCACTTCCAAAAAATTTGCGGTATTTTCTCGTTTTAATTGCTCAAATAACTGGAGACGGTAGCGATAATAGTCAGCATATAATTGGGCTAAATCCCAACTAGCGGGGATTTGGCGACGAGTCTGAGGAACAAATGTGCGCCAGGAAGCGTCATACATACTCAACAAAGAGGCGATCGCCTCATAGGGATGTCGGATAATATGAATAATTTTTAAATCAGGAAGTATTTCCAGCATTGATTGCAATCTTCCTGTAGAGGTAGTATTTTTTATAAGTAGAGTTTGGTGATTGCCTGCGGTATACAAATGGGTTTGCAGACAATCATAATAATGTGCCATTAATTTTTCCCGGGTATTTTTAGGCAATTTGTCTACCCAACAGGGTGCCATCAACTCCTGATAAAAAGGAAATAACAAAGTAATTACGGGAGATAGAAGAGTAAACACAAATAATTGTTCATCTTCTTCGGCTTGATTTAATTTAGTGGTGTGTATATCTTCCCAACCGATAAAGCCTCTATTTTCTAACTTATTGACTATGTTAGTTAATACTCCTCCTAAGTAACGATTAATATTGCCTAAGAAATTAAAAAAGCGATAAAAGCTAATAGCAGGAAAAATAGTGTGATTGAGGGTAGTATAGGTAAATTGAGGGTCTATAGATAGTAAGCGATGTAAAAAAGTAGTTCCACTGCGAGGATTACCAGTGATATAAATTGGCGGTGAAATCTTTTGTTGATGGTAACGGGGATAAATAATTTTATCTATTTGACGAACTATAGTAACTAGTAGGTGCAAAATCAGGAAGAGACTGACAAATATGAGGACATAAATAGCGTGAGTGGGATGAAAATACCTAGGAGAAAAACTAGTTTTGAGAATTCGCCAGAGAGTCTGGTAGTGAAAATACATTTTTAATTATTACCCAAATATAATTGCAAAAATTGCCCTAGCTGTTTTTAGCGTCAAGGAATAACAAAAGCAAAAAATGTACAGGTAGCAAAACCTGTACACAATTGCTGATTGTGTATCTACTTACTAGCAGTGACTTTGCGAATTTCTGAATAAAAAGATGTTTTTGTCCAACCCTGTTGAGATTCTATTAAGCTAGTACGTAAGCGTAAATTAGGACTAGCAAACCAAATACGTTCTTTGATAGTTATCTCCGGGAGTTCTGTAACTAAAGTTACAGCTTCATCTTCACCAATAGAATACTTACCCTGTAATTTTTGTTGTTGAGAGATACTAGAGGTTTGTAAGAGGCGACCTTGGTTAGTTGTTTCGGGAATTGGGATAACTAGGGAAAATCCTGTTTGTTTTGGTTTACCCCAATCTACAGAATTATTCCAATCTGAGCGTATACCACCAACACTTAAACTAGCATCTAGAGAATGCTCCTCACATACCTTAAGAATCTGTGTATCTTTTGATTCAAGTAGGGTTATGGTAATTTCTGACTTACTGTTTTCAGTTTTTTCCGGGTTGAGAAGATAACTAGTGCGTTGACAAAACCAATTTCCTGCACATAACTCTAAAAACTCTCGAATCTCCATGTAATTATCATAAATTTATTTGCTTTACCTTTTTGATTATATAGTCTCTAAGCTAAAATTTAATGGATTTATCGTTTGAGAAATTAATTGAAAAGCATCGGCGCCAGGAAGAGGTTTAGAAAAAAGATACCCTTGTCCAAATTCACAATTTAGAGATTCTAAAATTTCTAGATGAATTTCTTCTTCTATTCCTTCTGCTACTACATTCATATTTAAACTGTGTGCCAAAGAAATAATCATTTTAACTGTCTCTATCTTCTGATAACTGAGGTTTTTGATAAATGATTTATCTATCTTGAGAGTGGTAATAGGAAACTCATGAAGACGACTCAAAGAAGAATAACCTATGCCAAAGTCATCGATACAAATATCTAAACCTATAGCTTTGAGTTGATGCAAAACTTCAATATCTCTAGATACATTTGATAATATACAGCTTTCTGTTAATTCCAGTTTTAGGTTATTGGGATTAACCTGATATTGTTCGATAATGTCTTGGAGATTTTCAACTAGGTTAGGTTGCCGTAGTTGTATAGCAGAAAAATTAATATTAATTACTAAATCATCACATCTCAACTCTTTTTGCCAGATATGTAGTTGCTGACATACTTGGCTGAATACCCATTTTCCCAATAATTTAATAAAGCCTGTTTCTTCCGCTATAGGAATAAACTCATTGGGTGGAATCCAACCTAATTTAGCATTATTCCATCTAATCAAAGCTTCAAAACCAACTAACTTTTTAGTAGACAGAGAAAAAATTGGTTGATAATGTATAGCAAATTCTTGATTATCTATTCCTTGGTAAAGGGCATTTTCTATTCCTAATCTGAAGCAAATATGTTTTTGCATCATCCTATCAAATATTTTATAGCATCCTTTTTCATCAGTTTTACTGCGATACATGGCAATATCTGCATCTCTTAGCATTTCTTCAGGATATTGATATTTGATGTTATTAAAAGCTACACCCATACTTGTAGTCAAAGAAAATTTATGTTTATTTGACTGGAGAAAATTATTGAGTTTAGCTTGAATTTCTTGAGCTATTTTTATACCTTGGTCAATGCTATCTAAGTTATTGAGCAAAACCACAAACTCATCTCCCCCAAGACGTGCTACTCTATCACCATAACTATGTCTAATATATTTGTGAAGTTCCTTACTAACAGATTTAAGTAGTAAATCGCCTTCTAAATGTCCTAAACTATCATTAATTATTTTAAAGCGGTCTATATCTATAAATAAAATGCCAAATAAATAATTACTGTTTTGTTTACTAATTTCTAGAGAATCTTCTATTAGCTTAATTAAATATGCTCTATTTGGTAAACCCGTTAGATAATCGTGAGACGTTTGATATAGTATTCTTTTTTGTAAATTATCTAACTCTTTTTGTTGTATATGGATTTTTTGAATATATTCAACTGCTTGATTCAAAGTGCTTATTAAATCTTCTAACTCAAAAGGTTTAGTTAAAAAATCAAAAGCCCCCCGATTCATTGCTGCCTTAATATTTTTAATATCAGTATTTTTAGAAATAACTATAGTTACACAATTTCGATTGATTTTTTGTAAATTTTCTAAGAAACTGAGACCATCAATCTCTGGAGTATTTAAGTCAGTAATAATAATTTTAATAGAAGTATCTTCTTCTAGCTTGTTTAATGCTTCTTTGCCATCAAAGGCACGAACTAAGGAGTAATTACTATAATTAATATATCGTTTCAGGGTTTTTTGAACTAATAATTGGAATATCGGTTCATCATCTACTATTAATATTTTATTATTGATCATTTTCTCAACTCCCGGGTAGATTGGTAATAAATTCTTATTTTGATATTTTGTAGTTGATTCGCAAAACTCATATTTCATATTTTCACTGTTATACCATACTTTAAAAATTAACCTATACAACTTTTTGTAGATTAATTTAGTTGTCAAGGAAGAAAAACAATTAGCATTTTACCTAATACCTAATACCTAATACCTAATACCTAATACCTAATACCTAATACCTAATACCCCCTCTAAACTAGTTTGCGTTGCCTTAACTCATATCTTCCACCAGAACTTATGTACTAATTTTTAAGGAAAAATGTTCTTTATGGTTAATTCTCTATAATCTTTGTCTCCTAGGGGTTTAACATCAATTCTTTTACTTCAAAACTTCAAGACTTATTACTTCAAAACTCAACCTCCACCAGTAACTTTGGGTAAAGATGCAAGATCTGAGCTTAAGTTGGTAGTCGTTGTGCTTATCGCTACCAGCACAGGAGATGAATTTTGGTGATTAGATTCAACTATTTTAAGCATATTATTCATGGACTGAAAACTTTTTTACATTTTTCCATATAATTGTAAAACATATAACTTTGATGTTTCATTTTCTGTATCTATATTGACAAAAATTCTCTTGAAATGCTTATATCGACTTGTGCTGATGCTGAATCTACATAGGAACTTGACCTCACATCTTGCATCAAAACCCAAATGTTACTGGTGGTGGATGAATAATGAGTTTTGAAGTTTTGAAGTTTTGAAGTTTTGGAGTTAAAGAATTAATGCTAAACTCTTAAAAGGAGGCTCCGAGTTAGGTACAACCTCATGAGTCCTTTGAAATGCTATATATAAAAATAGCCATTTTAGTAGTTATGAAAATGTTTAACCTTAATTTTACTCAACTCATCCTGACCATGGGGATAATTCCAGCCACTTTCATTAACTTTGATGGTAATTATTTAGAATATGGGATATCCCCTAATTATGGTGATAAGCACAAATTATCGTTGATAGGGAACAGGAAAGGAGAAAATGTAACAAGTAATATAATTAACCATATCAATCTAGTTAACGTTATCTTAGCTCAAAATTCTCAACAACAGACTAATGAGGAGTTAGAAAGTTTACAATCAGCTTTAATGAATGATGAATTTGAACAGGCACAATTACTAATTACTAGTATTGAATCTTTTAACGAAGTTGAAAATCTAGAGCCAATCCTAGCATTATTTATTTTTAAATATCCTCATGATAACGACAAATTGGCGCTAATTGAAAATCTCTTAGCTAAAGGAATTGATGTTAATCGTCCTTATCAGCAATCGGATATTATGGCTTTATGGGCTAAAGTAATTACTGTTTATCCTTTACAAATTGCTGTAGAACAACAAGATTTAAATTTAGTCAAATTTTTATTAGATAATGGGGCCAATGTCAATGCTGATAATGAGTTTTTATGTGATGATTATGGAAATGAGTGTAACAGAGTAGGTTGGTTTAGGAGTGAACAGAATATTAGTGGAAATGCACTGCATTTAGCGGTGAGAATGAATAATTTAGAAATAGTTAAGTTACTTTTAGCATCAGGAGTCGATATTAATCAGAAAGATAAAAAGAATCAAACTGCTTTAGAAATTGCTGAAGCTAATCAAAACCAGGAAATAATCACTATTCTTAGAGACTATAAAAATACGACAAATACTAAAAATACCAAGAAAAGTTAATTAAACAAGCTATTTTACAAGTTAAAAAAGGAGAAAATAAGGAGAAAATATAAATATCAAATGATTATTGAATGGAGTGAAGAAGATAACTGTAATAGCATACAATAAAATGTTTATACACTTTTGCCTCAAAGCCTCAAAACTTAGTGTTTACAAACTATTCCTAGTTTTAGCAATTTCCCAAGAAAGAAAAATAACTGGAATAACTCCTACCAAAACAATAGCTAAAGCAGGTGCTGCCGCTTCAACTAATCTCTCATCAGAAGCATATTGATAAACGCGAATAGCCAAAGTATCGAAGTTAAAAGGGCGCATAACTAAAGTTGCTGGCAACTCCTTCATCACATCAACGAAAACCAACATCACGCCAGTGAGAATTCCTCCCCAAAGTAAGGGAATATGTACAGATAGCAAAATTCTCAGAGGATTGTATCCTAAACTACGAGCTGCATCATCTAAATTGGGTTTAATTTTTTGTAGACTAGATTCAACAGTACCCAAAGAAACCGAGAGAAAGCGAACTAAATAGGCAAAAATTAACCCAGTAATTGTTCCTGACAAAATTAAACCAGGAGAGATATTAAAGATTCTATCTATCCAAGTATCTATAAAATTATCTAAACGTCCTAAGGGTATCAAAACACCTACAGCAATTACAGAACCAGGGATAGCATAACCCATTCCGGCGACTCTTACGGCCCAATTAATTAATTTTTTTGGTTGTAATCTTTGTCCGTAGGCAACAACTAAAGAGATAATAATAGCAATAACTGCGGCGATGATAGCTAAAATAAAACTATTAGTGGCTAAATTGACAAACTTTTCTTCAAAAGCATTTTCCCAATTATTAATAGTCATCTGCAATAAATATAAGCCAGGAAGGAGAAAACCAAAAGCTAAGGGTAAAAAACAAACTACCCAGGCGATCGCCCCTTGAAGATAATTGAGTTGATATTTAGAACTATTTTGTTTAATGTTAGCGGTTTGATAATAACGGGCTTGACTCCGAGACCATCTTTCTAGGACAATCAAAACTAAAATAAACACCATCAAAAATGCGGCTAATTGGGCTGCCGCTACCCTTTCTCCCATCCCCAACCAAGTGCGATAAATACCAGTAGTAAAAGTATTAACGCCAAAATAAGCCACTGTACCGAAGTCGTTGAGGGTTTCCATCAATACTAAAGCTAATCCTGCTATAATTGAGGGACGTGCTAAAGGTAGAGCTACTTTCCAAAAACCACCCCAGGGACTGCAACCAAGGGAACGACTAGCTTCTATTGTTACCTGAGATTGTTCTAAAAAAGCGACTCTAGCCAGGAGATAAACGTAGGGATAGAGGACTAGAATCATCATGGCGATCGCCCCCCACAGGGAACGAATATTTGGAAACCAATAATCTTGTACCGTCTGCCAACCAAATATATTCCGTAGAGTAGTTTGCACTGGGCCAAAATAGTCCAGCATATTAGTATAAGTATAAGCTAACAAGTAGGCAGGGGCGGCTAAAGGTAGTAGTAGAGACCATTCAAACACCCGCTTTCCCCAAAACTTACACATAGTCACTAACCAAGCTGTAGAAACTCCCACAATTAATACACCGATACCCACTCCCACCATCAACCATAAAGAGTTAGTAATATAACTCAATAAGACTGTAGAAGCTAGATGTTGCCAAATTTCCCCAGCATCGGTAAAGACGCTGCCGAATATAAATAAGATTGGTACAGAAATTAAAGCGGCGATAATAAGTATGACTATCGTCCAAAACTGAAGTAGCATTTAAGTTTAAGTTGCCAATTCCCCTTCTTGATTTTCCCTTCGATTGCGCCACCATCCCAATAAAGTACTAGCGATAAAAATACTAGAATAGGAACCACAGATAAAACCAATTATTAAGGCTAAAGCGAAGTATTTTAAAGTTTCTCCCCCCAATAAGAAAATAGTTATCAGAGGTAAAATAGTAGTTATGCTGGTATTAATTGAACGAGATAGAGTTTGATTAACTGATAAATCTACCACCTCATTCATCGCTAATTCTGGTTCTTGATCTTGAGTTTCCCGAATGCGATCATAGATTACCACCGTATCATTAACTGAGAATCCAATAATAGTCAGTAACGCTACTAAAAACAGACTATCTACTTCTATACCACCAATCAAACCCAAACAGGCAAACACGCCCATAGTAATCAAAGTATCATGAAAGAGGGCTAAGATTGCAAAAAGTGCGTAATCGAATTGAAACCTAATAGTTAAATAAGCAATAATCCCAGCAAAGGCCACTATCAAAGCCAAAAATCCCGAGATAAATAGTTCTTTACCTATTGTCGGACCTACTGTATCAATTTGTGTCTTTTCAACGTCAAAAGTTCCCAATTCTGCTTCTAGTTGTTTAATTAAATTACTTCTTTGGTCTACATCTAGAGTTTTAGTCCGAATTGATAAACCGTAGTCCTCAACTACTTGAATACTACTATCTGCCAAATTTGACTCAGCGAGAATATCTCTAACTACACCAGTTTCTATAGGTTGATCGCAGTTATTAGGGATATTGCAATCTTTATCTAATTGTAGACGAGTACCACCGATAAAGTCTAATCCGGGGCGTAGGGGAGCATTTAGCTGAGACCATGATAACCCCATAGCCAGGAGACTGCCAAGGAGTGCGATCGCCGATATACTCCACCATAAACGTTGCCATTTAGTTACTTGTATTTTCATTTGATAAAATAGCTTTTAAGATTTTGCAGTAACAGTTAAATTAGGACAAAACAGTTCTGGTTTTTGTCTAACTTTTGGTAATCCCAACACGGTAATTAATAGTAAAGTGCGGCTACAGGTAACGGCTGTAAACATACTAACCGCCACTCCGATACCCAAAGTTAGAGCAAAGCCTTTTACTAAGCCTGAACCCAACCAAAACAGAGCAAAACAAGCGATCAGAGTAGTCACATTACTATCTAATATACTAGAAAATGCGCGATAAAAGCCTGATTCTACTGCTCTATATAAACTTTTTCCCTTACGCAATTCTTCTCTAGTGCGTTCAAAAATCAACACATTGGCATCTACTGCCATACCGATACTGAGAATAAATCCAGCGATACCCGGTAAAGTTAGAGTAACATTTGCCAAAGTAAAACAAGCCAGAGTCAAGATTGTATAGATAACCAAAGCGATATCAGCAATAACACCCGGCAGACGATAATAAGCGATCATAAAAGCCAAGACCAAGATTAATCCCCCCAATCCAGCATATATACTGCGTCTAATACTATCTCTTCCCAAAGTTGCCCCTACTGTTCTATTTTCCACAATTTCTACCGGGAATGGTAAAGCACCTCCATCGATTTGAACAGCTAAATCACTAGCGCTATCGAGAGTAAAATTACCATTAATTACCGCTCTACCTCCGGTTATGCCTGTAGCGGCGAATTCTGGACCTACTACCGGGGCACTCAATAGGGCATCATCTAAGAATATACCTAAACCGCGACCTGTTCCAGCTATTTCTTTAGTTAAATCAGCGAACTTTTTAGCTCCATCTTGATCAAAGATAATCGCCACTTCCCAAAGATTTCCCCCTGTTATCGGCTGAGGATAAGCATCGGTTAAATTTTTCCCTGTCAACCCAATTGGTTCAAATAATTCCAAAATTGCTTGGTTAGAAGACTTAAGCGATTCTGTTAATTCGCCTATTTCCTCACTATAGGTGCTAGGGTTTTCACTTTGGCGAATCAAATCTAGTTGGAATTGTGTTTGGGATCTTATTTGTAATTCTACCCCTAGTTGTGTTTCTGTTCCTGGTTTTTGTTTGCGAAATTCCAGTTTAGCCGTGCCTCCTAATACCCTTTCTGCTTCTTCTGGGTCATTTACACCGGGTAGTTGTACTAATACTCGATTATCTCCTACAGTTTGTACTACTGATTCGGCGGCACCCAAACTGTTGATTCTCTGTTCTAATACTCTTTTGAGAGAGTTGAGAGATTCTGAGTCGATAGTTTGATTATCTTCTGTAGGTTGTGCCTCTATAGTTAATTGTGAACCTCCTCGGAGGTCTAATCCTAATTGGGGAGGAATTTTCCATAAAATAGCGATCGCCCCCAATGTTAATAATAAGATTAGAATAATTAACAAACTTTGTTTTTGCATTCTCTTTCTAGTTACTGCTTTTTGTAAAACTATTTTAGCTTTTTTTGGTTGCTAACCTAATACTCAGATCTTGCATCTTTACCTAATGTTACTGGTGAGGGTTGAGTTTTGAAGTAATAAGTAATGAGTAATGAGTAAGAGAATTAATGCTCAACGCTTAAAAATTGATTCTCGCCTCTTGGCCAATTTCTATACTTTTGTATTTGCGTGCTTTGATATGAGGAAAGAGCAAAGGCACAATTAACTAATAACTTATCTATATGGCTATATAACTGACGCAAATAAAAGAAGAATTTGGCGATCGCCTTTGAAATGGTAAGGTGGACTAACATCAACCCAACCTACTGGCTAATGATTCAGTCAATTGTTGGGTTTCGTGACATGGGCCCAACCTACTAGCTATATGGCTATATAACTGACGCAAATAAAAGAAGAATTTGGCGATCGCCTTTGAAATGTTAAGGTGGAGTAACATCAACCCAACCTACAGGCTTATAACAGATTTAGTAGGGTGTGTTAGGGCGCAGCCCGTAACGCACCAAACATGAGTCTTGAAGTAATGAGTAATGAGTAATGAGTAAGAAGGTAGCCAGTAGGTTGGGCCCTTGGTCACGAAACCCAACACTATAAAAGTAGTTGTATTTGTAGTAATTGTAGGGTGTGTTAGGGCGCAGCCCGTAACGCACCGTTAGATGAGTCTTGAAGTAATGAGTCTTGAAGGTAGCCTGTAGCCTGTAGGTTGGGCCCTTGGTCACGAAACCCAACAACTCACACCAAAGCATCAAAACCCTAATGTTACTGGTTGTGGATGAGTAATGAGTTTTGAAGTAATGAGTTTTGAAGTAATGAGTAATGAGTTAATGCGATCGCGCTTAAAAATTGATTCTCCCTTGTCGGCCAATTTCTGTACTTTTGTACTTGCGTGCAAGATATGAGGAAAGAGGAAAGATACAATTAACTCATAACTAATCTATATGGCTATATAATTAATTGGTTAACCCAAGAATTTGGCCATCGCCAGCTATTACTTCTCCTAGGAGAAAACCTTCTATATTCTCACTTTTTAACAATTCTAAGGTGGTTGTAACTTGGTCTGGGGGTAAAATAATCACAAAACCAATCCCCATATTAAAAGTACTAAACATTTCTGTTAAATTCACTTGACCCATTGTTGCTAACCAAGAGAAGATTTCAGGAATCTCCCAACTAGCCCTATTTATTTGCACAGATTGTTGGTGATTGAGACAACGAGGTAAATTCTCAGGTAAACCTCCCCCAGTAATATGGGCCATGCCATTGATTTTAACTCCTGCTTTGATGAGTTTTAATACTGGTTTTACATAAATAGAAGTAGGAGTGAGAAAAATTTCTCCTAAACTGGAATTGGGAGCAAATTCTGGTTGATGAGACCAATCTAAACCAGAATCAGCAACAATTTTGCGTACTAGACTAAATCCATTGCTATGTACTCCACTACTAGGAAGGGCGATCGCCTGGTCCCCAATTTTTACCTTTTTACCGTCTATAATTGCTGATTTTTCCACAATCCCCACACAAAACCCTGCTAAATCGTATTCATCTTCTTGGTAGAGACCCGGCATCTCAGCAGTTTCTCCCCCTAGTAAAGCACAGTTACTCAAACGGCACCCCTCTACAATACCCCTCACTACTTCTGCTAATTGTTCTGGTTTAAGCTTTCCTGTGGCTAGATAATCAAGAAAAAATAACGGTTCTGCTCCTAATGTTAGTACATCGTTAACACACATTGCTACTAAATCTTCACCGATGGTGTGATGAGAGTTAACTGTTTGAGCGATTTTCAGTTTTGTTCCTACGCCGTCAGTTCCCGATACTAATACTGGTTGGTGATAACCTGATGGTAATTCAAAACAGCCTCCAAACCCCCCTAAACTGCCCAGGACACCGGGTCGATAAGTACTCTCAATACCTTGTCGTATTTTTTCAATAAAAGTGCGTCCTGCTTGAATATCCACGCCTGCTTGTTGATAATCCATAAGTGATGATTCCAATCTAAGATAAAATTAACAATAAGTTATGCAGAGAATTTAGTTACTAAACGTAACGGAATAATTATGAAAATAACAAAAAAATTTCTATTGGTTTTGGTTTTGGCAGTTATGCTATCTTTAGGGAGTTGGGCCGTTTCTCTTCCTGTTCAAGCTTTAACTTCTCTCTCTCTTTTTGATCTTTCCTATAGAGATTGCCCTCAAGAAATAGGGGAGGGGACTGTTACTAGTGGTGGTGCTTCTCTTCCCGTTAATTGTTTTATTGTTTTTGGTAAAGTACAAAATAAGTCAGGTAAAACAGTAGTAGATGCGGATGTTTTCGGTCGCATTTATGATGCCAATCACAATTCAGTTTTTGAGAATCGGGGAAGAGTTGGCACCATCCTAGAAGTTCCCCCAGGCGTTAGCGATTTCGAGATTAGGATTTCTGTCCCAGCAAGTCAACCAACGCCCCTGCAATTAGAACAGTTCAAAGCTTCTGGTTTTACTTATAGAGTTCGTCCTTTTTATTACGAAGATTAGCTCAAAGTTTAGTTAACCAAGGTAGTTAATTATAGAAAAGAAGCAACTATTCGAAGAGCAAAAATCGCCAGAATGGGGGAAATATCTATTCCTCCCAAGGGTGGAATGAAGGAACGAAAGATATTTAAGTAGGGATCAGTAATAGGACTGAGAAAAGAAATTGCTTGGGCGGCAAATTCCGCCGTTTGGAACCAACTTAGTAATATACGAATAAAGATTAATACTAAGTAGATGTTGATGAAGTTAGCTAGGCTCGTAGTCAGTAATTCAGTAGCACTCATGAATAAAAAATTTTCCTTGATGAATATTAAATTTACTTGATTCTTTATTTTAGCTTAGTTTTACCCACAAAGTAATGACGGGAACAGGGAAGAAAATGTAACAATCATAATAATTTACCCCATAATCACGAAAGATGCCACAT
This sequence comes from Johannesbaptistia floridana, assembly GCF_057440575.1. NCBI lineage: Bacteria > Bacillati > Cyanobacteriota > Cyanophyceae > Chroococcales > Cyanothrichaceae > Johannesbaptistia > Johannesbaptistia floridana. The sequence continues at coordinate 1,013 of NZ_JALKVM010000362.1, read as the reverse complement.
TTTTCCTTTTTCATTAAGACAAACAGTTAAAACCTTTTTCCTTTTTCAGTTTACGGTCAAAAGTAGTGGTGTGTGATGCTCCTGATTGAATAGCGATCGCACCAATAAGATAATCTGAAAAATCGGCAGTTCCTTGTTTTGTCCGTTGTAAAGCCTGATAAAAAGCTGAACGATTTTCAAACTCAAAACTCACGCAAGACAACATCGCTTCTAAGGTTTTGACAATATCCTCTTTAGTATATTGATACGCTTCCCCTTTTAACACCGATACTATTTCACACAAAACTATATTAGTAATAAAGCACTGTTCCTCACTTTCAATTATTTTTCCTGCTTGCTGCCATTGAGCTTCATCATCTTTGGTTAGGTAACGGATCAAAACATTTGTATCAAGTCCAATCACTGGCTCCCTTCCTGATTGCTTCCTCCATTTCCTCTAAGGTGACGACCTTTTTTTTCTTCCGATCTAACATTCCTGATAAAGTTTTAGCATTGGTCACTAGGGGAATGATTTTGACTTCTCCAGTTTCGGTGATCACAAAATCTACCTTCGTTCCTGTTTCCAGTTTTAAATAGTCTCTAATCTCCTTCGGAATTGTTACTTGCCCTTTACTTGTTATTGTGACAGTTACCATTACTTTCTTCCTTTCTTTTTTTCCTTACTTTATTGTCAGGAATCTAGAGAAAATTATCAATGTTCATTTTCAAAGGCGATCGCCAAATTCTTCTTTTATTTACGTCAGCCAGTAGGTTGGGTTGAGGTCACGAAACCCAACAAGGTACTTGGTTACTACATTTTACCATTTCAAAGGCGATCGCCAAATTCTTGGTTTGTTTTTTGGTTATATAGCTATATAAATAAGCCAGTAGGTTGGGTTGAGGTCACGAAACCCAACAAGGTACTTGGTTACTACATTTTACCATTTCAAAGGCGATCGCCAAATTCTTGGTTTGTTTCTTGGTTATATAGCTATATAAATAAGCCTGTAGGTTGGGTTGAGGTCACGAAACCC
>NZ_JALKVM010000361.1:0-6694 GCF_057440575.1 Johannesbaptistia floridana | reverse complement strand
GATTATACGTAACAACTAAATTAGGAAATTTTGAGAGAAATATAAATAGATTACCTAGTACTGGGGCCTTAAGTTGGCATTTTTATCAAAAAAATAATAAGTGGAATGCTTGTGTACAATTCACTCCCATCCCAATTATCAAGAAGACCAATACTACCAATTTAGGAGTAATTAGTCTAGACTTAAATCCATCATCTATTGATTGGTCTGAGTTAGATTTTGATGGTAATTTAGTTAAACATGGGTCTATTTCATTACAAAGTAATTCTAGTAAAGGTAAGACACAAGCGCAATTTGTCAAAGCATCATTATTTCTAGTGGATTTATCCCTAAAAACGAGAAAGCCAATTGTTCACGAAAAATTAGACTTTTCTCGTAAAAAACAATCTTTAAGAGAGACTAACAAGAAATATAGTCGGATGTTGAGTAGTTGGGGATATAACTCGTTTTTTAAGATTTTAGCCTCTATTGCCGCTAATAGAGGTGTAGAAATAAAAAAAGTAGCTTCTCAATACACTTCTTTGATTGGAATGGTTAAATACATGAGAATGTACGGATTGAATAGTGGTGTAGCGGCAGCTATCGTTATTGGTAGAAGAGGGATGAGATTAAGTGAAAGATTACCGCAGACCATCAAGACTGCTTTATCTGTGAAGGATAGGGCACATCTATGGCGCGTGTATTATAAACTAAATAAACTATTGAAAGCTGAACTTGGATACATAAATAGGAATACCTTTTATCGTATGGAAGTGTACCCTAACTGGGCATGTAAGGTCAAGCTAGTTATTGAGTCTACATATCTAGTGTAGAGTACCGAGTAATTAGCAAGGAATAAAAACACTTTACATGGCAATCATATATACCGCTGACTTTTTTCTGTCTTATTTTGCTGTTTGAGTTAGAAATTTGAGTAGATTTTTAGAAGCGGTTATAACCGTACCAAAGTTGCAAAGTTATTTATTTAACTGCGCTAAAATTAAAGTGTATTAGTTCATTTGTCATCGATTTATTAAGAGTATGAGTAACACTAGTAATTTTCGTAATGCGATAAGAGAAGCTAAAGGTAGTTCCATTATTGGACCTAATGTTATTGCTAATGCCCTACCCTATTTAGGTGGTGGACTTGTCTTAACAGCAGTTGGAACTTACGGCGGTTTGGGTATGATCGGATCGCCAGCATTTTTCCCGACTTTTATTGGCGCAATGATCGCTGAAATTGTTCTATTTTTTGTAGTTCGCGGTATCGCAGAAAAAGGTAACAATAGCGTTGCTTTGCCTCTTCTTGGTCTCTATAGTCTGCTTTCAGGATTTACCCTGAGTGGAATTGTCTTTTTAGCTTTACGCACTCAAGGAGTGGGACCCCAAGGAATAGGAATCGCTGCCTTAGGATGTGGTATTACATTCATAGTAGCTCGTTCTGTGGGTTCTAACCTCTCTGAGGAAGATGGTATGGCTTTAACTAAAACTGTACAGTTAGGGGTAATTGCCCTTTTGGTAGTTTTAGTAGGTCAATTACTATTTAGTCTGTTTGGGATTTATACTCCTAGTTGGTTAGAAGTGGCTATTTCTGGTATAGGTGTCGTCTTATTCGCTGGTGTAGCTGTAGTAGATTTTTACGTTTTACCTAGAACTTACAGAGATGATCAATACCTGTCAGCCTCTTTGTCTATGTATTTGACTTACATCAATCTCTTTATCTTCATCCTGCGTCTATTGATTGCTATCAATGGCAGAGATTAATAATTTTTAAAAGATGAGTAAGCAGAGTTCAGTGTATGATTAAACCTGAACTCTTTTTTTTTACTAATTATTTCAATGTACTATATCCCTCAGTCACCTTACTTGTTAGTGGTTTTTGGTCTGTTTGCTGCTATAACTTCTGGAGTTGCCTTTGAAGCTTCCCTCAAACAAAAGGCTATTAATCTATCTCAAACTACTATCGGAGAAAAATCAACTTTTCGAGAAACACTAGATATATTTATACCTTTTTTAGGGATTTGCAGTGGTACTTTATTATTTCTTACTGGTGGTTTAGGATTGTTTGGTGTCAAACTCTTAGTTTCTGCTGTAATCTCTCTACCAATTACCGCTTTGATTGGCTGGCTGATTTGGTATCAATTAACTATAGTATTATCACAAATTCAAGCTGGTGGTTCTAAGGCTATTGATTTAGATACTTATGAATAAATTTAAGAATACTTACTCAAGATGGTCTTTGTCTCTTCTCCTGTTTTTTGCCAACTAAATCGACTAGCTTGGAGTAAACCTAATTGGGATAAACGCGATCGCACTTGCTGATTTGTAGCTACATTCTCCATAGCCTCTGCTATACTCTCCACTCTATAAGGATTTACTAACCAAGCGGCATCTCCTGCTACTTCTTTTAGGGAAGCAAGATTAGAAGTAATTACTGGTGTAGAACAAGCCATAGCTTCTAGAATTGGTAAACCGAACCCTTCCCAAAGACTAGGATAAACTAATGCTGTGGCTTGAGTTAGTAACTGGGGTAAATCTTGATAGGAAACATAATTAAGAAACCTAAGACGCTCATTTATCCCTAAAGCAACCCCTAATTGTGCTAATTTAGGGGTATAACGGCCATCTTCAGGTCCTGCTAACCATAGTTGTTGTTCACATTTAGGCGCTATCATAGCAAAGGCTTGAAGAATACGAGAGAGGTTTTTATGGGGATCGTGACGTCCTAAATATAAAAAATAGGGTATATCAACCTTCTTGTTAGTTTCCCTAGGCTGAAAATGATTAGAGTCATAAGCTAAATATATGGGGGTTATTTTCTTAGCGGGTACACCGAAAAACTCAGTTAAATCTCTAGCAGTGGCTAGAGAATTACAAATAATATGCTTTGCTTTATTGACAACTTGGGGAACATAATAGCGAAAGTAGGGAGTTAATGGTGAAGTTAATCGCTGAAAGCGTAGGGGAATTAAATCATGAACCATAACTATATAGTTACAGTTACTAAATATTGGGGCTTCAGGTATCGGAGAAAATATTAATGATGCTTGTTGATGATCATAAATAGAGGGTAAGCTAGACTCTGTCCACAGCAAACGTCTTAGATGGCCTATTTTCCCTTGTTCTGGTGTTAAATTGTCGGGAATTAATTGACAATCATAACCAGGTTTGGCTTTACCTATTAACAAGGTAGGCTGCAATTTTTGTAAATAGGGTAGTAAATTAAGGGCATAGTTAGTTATGCCTGTAGGTTGAGACAATAAGAAGGCTAAATTAATTAATATTTTCGATTGAGACACTATAGTATACTTGATATATAATAGTAAAATCTACAAACCTTAGCAACAAACAATTAATATTTATAGTAAAATAAAAGGCTGTGTTTAGGGGAAGGTTGTATATGTTGAAAAATGATAAATGGATTATAGAACAAGCTAAACAAGGTATGATACAGCCTTTTGAAACAAAATCAGTGAGAAGATTGACTCTCGAAACTGGCGAACAATTACCTATTTTGAGTTGGGGTTTAGGATCCTATGGTTACGACTTGAGATTATCACCCCATGATTTTAGAATATTTAGACATATTCCTGGAACTGTAGTAGACCCAAAAAACTTTAATCCCAAAAATTTAGAAGCCGCTGAACTGCATTATAATCCTGATGGTTCTGCTTATTTTATCATTCCTGCCAATAGTTACGGATTAGGCGCCTCCTTAGAAAGTATTAAAATGCCTGCTAATGTGACTGCAATATGCTTAGGAAAGTCTACTTACGCACGTGTAGGGGTGATTGCTAATATTACTCCCCTAGAAGCCTCCTGGGAGGGACAAAGTGTTACCCTAGAATTTTCTAATGCTTCTAGCGCTGATGTGAAAATCTACGCTAACGAAGGAGTAGTCCAATTACTGTTTTTTGAAGGTGAAGCTTGTCAAACAACCTATAAAGATAGAAGTGGGAAATATCAAAATCAAGGTTCAGGAGTAACTTTACCAAAAGTGTAAATCTATATATTTAATGCTACTTATAAAAAAATTTAAATATCCTCATGACTGACCAAAAACATCAAAATCAGGTAACTCTACTAGGTTACTATGGGAGCGATCGCACGCACTGTTTATCTGCATGGCAATCCACTAACCTAGATTTAGGTATTAGTTTACCAGATACAGTAAAAGACCGTATCGATATTCTCTACACAGAAACCATTAAAAATAAACAAAAAAGTTCTGCTAAATTACTCAAATTCTTAGCTGAACATGAACATCATACACCTTTTGAAAAAAGCTGTTTACATTTCCAAGTTAGAGGGGATATAGCCAGTCATATTCATTTAATTAAACACAGAATTGCTGTTAGTATTAATAGTGAGTCAGCCCGTTATAAAGAGTTAGAAGATAAGTGGTATTTACCAGAGGATTGGCAAGATTTACCAGTAAATAAAACTAATCTCCCCTCTGAACTACAATCAATATTCACTGAAGCTAATGACTGGCAAGAATTAATGAATACATATACAAGCTTAGGCCATAAATTATATCATCTAGCCTGTGAAGAATTAACGGAAAAGTTAGGACGAAAAAGAGCTAAAGAAACAGCCAGATATTTTTTAAATTATAATAAGCAATTAGACTTTGATGTTATGTTTAATTTCCGCAGTTTCATGCACTTTCAAAAGCTCAGAAATAGTCAATATGCTCAAAAAGAAATTCAAAATATTGCTCAAGAAATGTTAACAATAATTAAAGAATTAGAAGGAAACCCTTTTCAAGAATCTTTGCAAGCCTTTGGCTACTGACTTTTATCTGTAAAAGTAAACTATTACTAGATTTCATAATTTTAAAATGCCTATTATTATTCAAAATCATCGTCGTAAATTAGATAACATCAAAAAAGATTTTCTAGAAGCGACTATTATTGATGTGACCTCAAAAGGTCAAGAACCTTGGGTTAAATTTAGTCCATTCTATCCTCATGGTCAAATACCAGTTCCTAATTCTCCAGGATACTTTAGTGAAACAGTCGAGGGAATTTGGCAAGGATTAAAAGTGTTTGAAAAAGCTTCGGTGGATTTATCGAAAATGAAGATAAAAGATATGAAAGGAATTAAGCGTAGTACTAGAAAAAATGGCAAATGCTTAGGACATCGTTTAGGAATTAAAGGAGAGAAACTATTAGGATATTTAGAAGCTCGTTATCAGATTTATCTTCCTACTTATCAATGGGTTTTAGAGAATCAATTGCAGGAGTTGGTAAACTCATTAGAAGAAATGGCGAAAAAACAAACAGTTATCCTATTAGATTATGAGACAAATGGAGATGTCCATAATTTGCAAAAGCCTTTATCCCATGCTCAATTAATTAGACTTTATCTTGAAAAAAGTTATCCAATACCATAACATACTTAAATTATAAAAAACATATTACGCATATTCAAGGTAGTAATTTAGAAGCATGGGATTGTAAATCTTAAATAAAAAAAAGAAACATAAGTCTCAAAGTAAATCTAAAGAGGGATAACAAGGCTGAATTGTCTAGCTATATTGAGAAAAAAAACGAATAATAATGAATAATGCCTTGGTCATCTAATATAGCAATGAGCGTTGTACTGTTAACAATATTTATATTTACAGATCCCCCCAACCCCCCTTACTAAGGGGGGCTTTTCATCATTTTTGTCAACATCTATTGGCGAGCTTGCTATAACTATCCCCATTCTCTGAAAAACTTTAATCCAGAAGTTAGAAATAAGACCATTGAGATTGCTAATTCCCTCCTCGATAAAGGTATGAAGAAGGAAGAGCGATCGCCATGGCCACGGCACAGGCTGAGAAATGGGCAGAAAATCGAGATAAACCGATTAAGGAAGAAGAATGACGGAATTTAACACGATCTTAACCGCCATTGGTGGTATTGTTCTGGTTCTTGGTCTTGTTTCCGACTATTTTCGCCGTAATTGGTGTAACTTTAGTGCGGGGAGGAAAGGCGAACCGACGACTACTCAGATCTTGCATCTTTACCCAAAGTTATAGCAATGACCAAATAGATGTTTACAGTTATCATGAAAAGCCCCCCGAGTTTGCGGGGGGAAGGGGGGATCTGTAAATATAAATATTGTTAACACTACAACGCTCATTGCTATACTTGTGGATGAATAATGAGTTTTGAAGTAATGAGTAAGAAGTCAAGACGTCTTGGAGTTTTGGAGTTTTGGAGTTTTGAAGTAATGAGCAATGAGTAATGAGTTAAAGAATTAATGCTCAACGCTTAAAAATTGGTTGACACTGAAGAAAAATGAAGAAGGCGCGAATTTAGTAGGTTGGGTTGAGTCAACGAAACCCAACAATCTACTTATTTTCTCCTCCTGTTATGTGTTGGGTTGCACGACTTTTAACCGCTTCTTGACTCAGTAAGTATTTAGAAAGGTGCAAGTTAAGAGATGAGATAGGTATCTCAGATAATCAGGAGACGATCAGCATTTAAATCAGGAAAATCTAGTAAACGCGCAATATTAGTAATTGTACCTCCAGGCTGACTACCATTACTGTCAAACCATAATAATCCCTCGGGTTGCCCGCTATAACTATCGGCAGAAAATTCATAGATAAAATGCTGATTCTGAGTTAGAGGAGCTGAACCAATGATAAATTGGTCTTCTGAGATTACCGCTTCTAAAAATCTACTCAAATTTACTCAAACAGCAAAATAAGACAGAA
>NZ_JALKVM010000360.1:0-1181 GCF_057440575.1 Johannesbaptistia floridana | reverse complement strand
CAACTCCAACCAGTAACTTTGGGTAAATATGCAAGAGCTGAGTTGAGGCGATCGCTCATTTTAATTTTAGCTGCTAAAACTCTTTAATTTTCCTCACAGTCTCCCATTCTTTTAGTATAATTGTACTAAATAATTCTCAGTCACAATTAATTGGTAAGAAAAATGACTACAGAATCATCTGCTCAATTAAAAATTGTCATCCAAGAAGTAAATAACCCAGAAACATCCCCAGTGCGTCTCCAGGAAATTTATCGAAGTTATACTCAAACAGAAGTTAGAATTGCCTTAGTTAGTAATCCTAATACTCCCCAGGATGTTTTATGGGAGTTAGGGAAAGATTTTCCGAGAGAATTATTGAATAATGCTGTATTTGATTTAATGCTATTAGTCAATCCTAATTTACTGGCAGATATGCCCAGAAAAACTGTGATTAGTCTGATCAGTTTACCAGATATTGATGAATCTTTGCTTATTTTTGCCCTAAATCACTGTGGAACCCAAGATGTATTAGTAGCTATTGTTTCTCATCATACTCGAATTTGGAATAACTGGCGACAAGATAATCAAAATGTGGGGATTAATTTACAGGGTGCCAATTTACAGAATGCCAATTTACAGAAAGCCAATTTAAAGGGTGCCAATTTACAGAAAGCCAATTTACAGGGTGCCAATTTACAGAATGCCAATTTATATGGTGCCAATTTAAAGGGTGCCAATTTACAGAAAGCCAATTTAAAGGGTGCCAATTTACAGTCTGCCCATTTAAAGGGTGCCCATTTACAGAATGCCCATTTACAGTCTGCCAATTTAGAGCGTGCCAATTTAGGGGGTGCCAATTTAGAGCGTGCCTATTTCAAGGGTGCCTATTTACAATCTGCTTATTTACAGAATACCAATTTAGAGGGTGCCAATTTAGAGGGTGCCTATTTACAGTCTGCCCATTTAAAGGGTGCCCATTTACAGAATACCAATTTACAGTCTGCTGATTTATATAATGCCAATTTATATGGTGCCAATTTACAGTCTGCTGATTTATGTAATGCCAATTTAGTGGGTGCCAATTTATATGGTGTTATCTTAAATCAGAATATTATGATGGACGAAAAATGGCGTAAGGTTTGGGATATTGTTAATAATCCCACTCCCCAAAGAGATTTGAAGGATGCCAATTTACAGGGTGC
>NZ_JALKVM010000359.1:0-6701 GCF_057440575.1 Johannesbaptistia floridana | reverse complement strand
TCTAAGGCGCTCTCCGCTTTCGCTGGCAATTTTGAGTAAGTTTATTGCACCCCTAGTCTCAGATCTTGCATCTTTACCCCAAAGTTACTTGTGGTGGTTAAGTTTTGAAGTAATGAGTTTTGAAGTAATGAGTAATGAGTTTTGGAGTTTTGAAGTCTTTACGTCTTTAAGTAATGAGTTAAAGAATTAATGCTCAAAGCTTAAAAATTGGTTGACCGCATAAGGGCGGTCATCTATCGCCCCGGATTTAAAATCCGGGGAACGGATGACCTTTGCTACTTTTCTTAGGCGAAAGAGAAATGAACTTTTTCTGAGGTTAATTTAGTACATAAGTTCTGGTGCAAGATAAGATATGAGCTAGTGGGAAGCTCCTAAGAACAGCGATTCCTAAGATCAAAACTGATCATTACATATTATGTGTTAAGTACAATGCGTTATACTGCGTTAACGCACCCTACTAATGTTTTGTATTTATACCAAATCAGGTTGACAAAACCCTGCTCAGAAGCTCAGAAGCTCCCGGCTTCTCCTCAGCATTTTCTTTCTCAAGAACGAAATAGCCCTGTTATTATACTGACACCTGACACCTCATATCAACAATTAATCAATTTGTTTGAGAAATTCTGTTTCAGTGATTAGGGGACTTTCAGTAAGTCCTTGGTTAACAAAATTTTCGAGTATTTCAGATGTTAAATTAGATAAAAATTGACTGTGGGTAATTTCGATATATCCCTGGTTTTGCAGTTGATAAAAGGTAATTTTATTTTGTCTCCAGAACCAAACTTCTTTAACACCTAAAGCTTGATATTTGTTAAGATCATCAATGCTCCCACTAGACAATATAACTTCAATCGCTAAATCAGGAATATCTTTATCTGTATTAAAGGCAAAACTTAGATCAGGTTCTTTTGCAGCTAGGGGTTTATTTTCCAATCGAGTAGAGCCCATGGGAAAATAAGGTAAATTGAACTTTCTACAATAAGCATATACTAAAATACCAATAGTTTGGGCAATTCTTTCATGATTTTTACTAGGAGACACTAAAGTAATTACTCCATGGAAATAAGAAACTCTATAGCCTAGGTATTCTTCTGAATTAAATTTTTCATAGTCTGTCCAAGTCATTCCTGCTAAACTGAAAGTTTGGTCTTGTTTTTGAAGGTAGTCAATATTTAGGGGAAGCTTAGTATTGATTAACATACAATCATTTTATTTTAACTGAAGAAAATCACTCAGGATTTTGATTTTGATTTTGTTCTTCTATTTGTTTCCTGAGAACATTGAGACGAGATTCTGCTTGATTGAAATCCGGTTTAATCGCTAAAGCTTGTTGATAACTTTCGATAGATTCAGGTAATCTTTGTAAATTTTCTAAGGCACAAGCTTTATTATACCAAGCTTGGTAATGGTCAGATTTAATTCTTGTAACTTGGTCCCAAGCTATTATCGCCTCTTCCCACCTTTGTGATTTGTAGAGTATCTTAGCCAAATCATTCCAAGCTATATAATTATTACCATCAAGTTCCACAGATTTTGCATAGTTATTCAACGCTGCTGGTAATTCTCCAAGATTTTCTAAGGCACTGCCCTTATGGTACCAAGCTTCAGCTAAATTGGGAGAAATTGCTATAGCTTGATCATAACATTCTACCGCTCCTCTTAAATCTCCTTGGCTGAGTTTTTCATAACCTTTTTGTAGCCATGTTTTTCCATCTGGTGAATCAGTTGATTTAGTTTTTGTTTGGAATTGTAACATTTGATTAACTAGTGCTTCAACCAAATGTTCGGGATTACTTCCCTCTAATCCTAATTGTTTAGCTAAAGCTTCTGCTATCTGAGGATTTTCATAAAGATGGGTCAATAGTTGATCTGGAGTTAAAGCTTCAACTGCTTTATTATCAGAAGGGGTTTCCTGATTTGTTGGCTGCGTTGGTGGTTTAGTTTCTGGGGTAGATTCAGAACTATCAGATCCTGAATATTCCCAAATTTGGTTTTGGCGTTGTTGTCTTTGTCGATTCAGTAATTCTTTGCCAATCTGATAAGATTCTTGTCCAATACGTCGAATTGGCGGCAAAAATTCCGTTAACTGTCCAAAACGGACCATTCTAACCGCTAATTCTTGATTAGGTGCCCGAGAAGCTAAAACTTTTTCCCCAAAACGTTCTAACCAAGCTACCCAGCTACTTTGATCGCTGCGATCGCCTATCTTATAGAAAAATGAAAGTACTCGTTTTTGATGCCAACCACTATTAACCCCTTGAAGGAGTTGACTAAACAAAAATTCATAATCTGTATCGCTTAAGGGGGGTTTCGAGTCTGAATGATCCGCTAGAGAATTCCGAGATCCTTTAGATTGTGTAGATTGTGGTCTAATTAAAGCTAGTAAACTATTAAAAATTTGCTTAAGCGATTGCCAGATTTGCCGGAGCATTCTTTTTCTTCCCTTTTTGCTGCTGTAAAAACTACTAAATTAAATGGCAAGATATAAATAAGCATATCTTGCCTCTATTGTATCTGTTTATGACCATGTCTTACGAACCTCTCCACCAAAAATATCGTCCTCAAACCTTTAGTGAACTAGTTGGTCAAGAGGCGATCTCCACCACTTTGAGTAATGCCATTACCAAGGGTAAAATCGCTCATGCCTATTTATTTACAGGTCCTAGAGGCACAGGAAAAACTTCTTCTGCTAGGATCTTAGCAAAATCTCTCAATTGTTTTGAAAGTAAAAAACCCACTCCCCATCCCTGTGGAAAATGTGAGGCTTGTCGAGGTATCTCCCAAGGAAGTGCCTTAGATGTGATTGAAATTGATGCTGCTTCTAATACTGGAGTAGACAATATTCGCGAAATCATCGAACGCTCACAATTTGCCCCAGTACAATGCCGCTACAAAGTGTATGTAATTGATGAATGCCACATGCTGAGTACAGCAGCTTTTAATGCTTTACTGAAAACTTTAGAAGAACCACCACAAGCCGTAATCTTTGTGCTGGCGACAACAGATCCTCAGAGGGTACTCCCCACAATTATTTCTCGCTGTCAGCGCTACGACTATCGGCGTATACCTCTAACGTCAATGGTAGAACATTTAGCTAAAATTGCTAAATTAGAAGAGATAAATATCAAGAAAGAAAGTTTAACTCTAGTGGCTCAAATAGCTAACGGTGGTCTGAGGGATGCCCAAAGTCTTTTGGATCAACTTAGCCTATTAGAAGGAGAAATTACCACAGACAAGGTTTGGAACTTAGTCGGGGCAACTCCAGAACAAGATTTAATTACCCTCTTAGAAGCGATCGCCGCTCAACAACCTGTAGAGATTTTAGCCCAATGTCGCAATATTCTTAACCGAGGCAAAGAACCTCTAATTGTTTTACAAAACTTAGCTAGTTTTTATCTCAATCTCCTGATTGCTAAAACTGCACCCCAACAAACAGAGTTAGTAACCGTAACTCCTCAAACTTGGAAGAGATTAATAGATTTAGCACAACTATGGGAAGTCACAGATATTCTCAAAGGAGAAAAATATCTCAAAGATAGCGAAGTACAAATCAAAAATACCACTCAACCTCATCTTTGGTTAGAATTAACTCTCTTGGGATTGATTCCTACAGAAATCAATAGGAGTCAAACTTCTGTATCAGTAACAGCATCAACCTCACCTGCATCTACCCCTACTCCAACTACTAAGCAATCTGAGAAAATTGATTCCACAACAGCATCAACATCACCTACATCTACTCCCACTCCAACCACTAAGCAATCTGAGAAAATTGATTCTACAACAGCATCAACATCATCTACATCTACTCCCACTCCAACCACTAAGCAATCAGAGAAAATTGATTCTATTTACATCGATGGTTCTTGTTTAGGTAATCCTGGACCTGGTGGTTGGGCTTATGTAGTTTATTCTTCTCAAAAAGCAATTCAAGAAACAGGAGGATATGAACCCGACACTACTAATCAGAGGATGGAATTATCAGCGGCGATCGCTGCTTTAGATTACCTAGATGAGATAGATTATACTAGTCCCATAACTATTTATACAGATAGTCAATATGTAATCAAGGGTATCACTCAATGGATACAAGGCTGGAAGAAAAAAGGCTGGCAAAACAGCAAGAAAGAGCCTGTAGCTAACAAAGACCTGTGGATTCGTCTAGATTTGCTTAATTCTGAATTAAAGGTGACGTGGAAGCATGTATATGGACACCAAGGAAACGAAGGAAATGAACGCGCTGACACCCTAGCGAGATCTTACGCAAGTAGAACAAATCGAAGCCAAGATGAACCTCCACCAGCTAAACCTGCTGAAACAATAACTAAAGAGACTATTTCTCTGGCAGAAATTTGGCAAAAAGTTTTAGATACAGTTAAATCCCTCCCCACTCGTACCCTTTTAAATCAACAAGGGGTTTTACTCAGTTTTGATGGTACTGTAGCTCGTGTAGGTGTCAGTAGTGAAAATCTGATCAAAGTACTTGAAACAAAAATCCCTGAAATAGAGGCAACTTTTGCTGATGTTTTTGGTACTCCCATCAAAGTTAATTTGGAGGTATCTAATTTCCCCAAGGAAAAAAAAAATAGTTTAGTCTCTACTTCTTCCCCCCCTCCGAATCCTTCACCGAAACCAAATCCAAATATAGAGGTAAAATCAACACCACCATCTGCTGTCAACCAACAACAACCAAAAACCGTATCTTCTATTAAGGAAGTTGAAACAATTGTCACGGAGGTTAAGTCGCCAAATGCCGTAAACATCACAGAAAATATTGAAGATATAGATACTCTAGAAATGGATAAAAAGCTACAAGCTGCCGCTGAAACTATCGCTAGGTTTTTCCAAGGAGAAATTCTTGATGATTAATTAAGTAGGTGGGCTTAATTAAAAGTTAAAATGAGTGAGGGAACGTCCACCAAGACAGGAAGAAGGAATAAAATGTAACAATTTACACCATAATCCCGAAAGAGTCGTTATTTTACTACAAATGTTAAGAGTGAAAGATCTGAGGAACAGGGAATAATAATATCTGAGGCTCCCTGTTCCCTCTATATTTTGGCAATTATTTTTTGGCAATAATCCAAACGGCATGAACAATTCCCAAAATATAAAAGCCTAAAATTGTTAACAAAACGTTAATCCAAAAATCTTTACCAAAACCAACTTCTAGAAAAACTCCCAGAGGTGGTAGAAAAATTGCACAAATTATTTTGATTGCATCATCCATGATGATATTTACCAACTTCACAAGATTTACTCATACTATTGTGTCTGGTTTTTAAGTAAAGTGGCTATTTTTTCCGAAAAAATTAACATAATTGTCAACTTCTGCGGGCTGAAGCCGCGCAGCTTGGACGACCCAACGTCTGACTAAGAGTTGGCGCTTACCAAAAGCCAAAAGCCATAACACCTCCGGGTATTTCCCTAGCTCGGACTATTTGTTGGCTTCCTTGGGTGGAAGCACTGCGTAATTGCAGGACACAAGGCTTTTGGTGGTCTTAGGGACTTACAACTTGTAAAACAAGGATTATCTCTTATGTTGCGAGTACCAGTTCAAAATCCCGATGGTTCTCCGGCAATGCCTACCAAAGCATCGCGGGCACGCCGTTGGGTTAAACAAAACAAAGCTACTGAGCATTGGAATGATGCCGGATTGTATTATATTCGATTAGTTGCCGAGCCATCAGGCCGTGAGACTCAGAAAATAACCGTCGGTTGCGACCCGGGCAAGAATTATACAGGAATTGCTGTTCAGTCCGCAAAGTTTACGCTTTTTACCGCCCATTTGGTTTTGCCGTTTGACCGTGTTAAAGAAAGACTTGGTTCTGCGGTTATTAAAAAAGGAAAGGTTAAAAAAAATGTCAGAGGCCGAGCATTACAACGCCGGGCGCGACGAAGTAGAAGAATTAACAGGAAAGTGCCTTTTAATCAGCGTGCCCACCGAGAAAAACGATTTGATAATCGTGGCAAAATGGGTAAAATAGCTCCATCTATTCGAGCTTCTCGGGAAATGGAGATGAGGATAATTAAAGAATTGTCCCAAGTCTTCCCTATTAGCAAGATTGTTTACGAACTGGTTAAAGCTGACGTAGATTTAACCAGTAATCGTAAGGGGGCGCGTTCTGGCAAAGGATTTTCCCCTGTAATGATTGGGCAGAATTATTGCGTCGAAAAACTCAAATCTATCGCCCCAGTTAAAACTGTTTATGGTTGGCAGAAAAATAGCAATGGAACTAGCCAAATCCGCAAATATCTGGGATTAGAAAAAATTAAAGATAAGAAAGCTCAAGTCCGAGAATCTCATGCTGTTGACGGCATTGCTTTAGCGGCAAGCGAATTTATCTGTTATGGGCTAACTGCTAGGAAAAATTCTGAGACAAGGATCTGGAAAGGTTCTGTCAAAATAACTCCTTGCATTTTCAAGGTAATAACTAGGCCAGCTTATTTTCGTCGTGCCTTGCACTTTGATAATGCAGAAAAAGGCGGTATTCGTAAACGCAAAGGAGGGACTATTACTCCCTTTGGATTACGATACGGTGACAAAGTTATGGCTGAGAAAGCAGGAAAAACTTACATGGGATGGGTTGGAGGTTTTACTGATGCTAAGGCCAAAAATATTAGCGTTTACGACCACAATTGGCAGCGAATTGGGCAATTTTCTCTCAAGAAAGTTATGTTAATTCGTAGGTCGAATAAAC
>NZ_JALKVM010000358.1:0-6703 GCF_057440575.1 Johannesbaptistia floridana | reverse complement strand
AATGAATTTTTCTGACCGCTAAATTAGTACAAGAGTACTCGTGCTTTGCTCTCAGCATAAGTATTTGTATGCTACACAAAGCCAAAAACATACTTTTTTACTTGTATTATCTCCCTTGTCTCCTTGTCTTCGTTCCTCCCGGAGTCTCGCTGTAGGGAAGGGGGGCTCAAGGTTGCTTGTCATCACCTCGTTTTTAGCATTTATTCACAAGTAAATGAGTGATAAAGATGCAAGATCTCAGTTAGTAGGTTGGGCCCTTGGCAACGAAACCCAACAAACATGAGTTTTGAAGTAACGAGTAACGAGTAATGAGTAAGAAGGTAGCCTGTACGTAGCCTGTAGGTTGGGTTGAGGTTGCAGGATCTTTAATCTGTATTTTTACAGTAAATAAAAAATTTCAAATCAAACTACTTAAGAATAAATCTTTTCAGCTAAGATAATATCTAATCGAGTGGATTTTAAGCCCAATGTCAGAAGAAAAAGTCATCTCTCAAACATCTCCTGCTTATCAAGTTTCAGAAGCCGAAGCAGAAGAAAAACTAGCTAAAATAGCTGAAGAAACTGAAGCTACAGAAAATATAGACTTAGAAATAGATTTAGAATTTCTCTACACTAGAGATATTGAATTTCGTCAAGAAACTATTTACTTTGCGATAGTAGATCGTTTTTGCGATGGGGATACAGAAAATAGTGAAGGTCCTAATGCAGAATTATACGACCCAGAAAAAAAAGACTGGGGAAAATATTGGGGAGGAGATTTACAAGGTATAATCGATAATCTGGATTATCTCAAAAATATGGGAGTGACTGCTTTATGGTTAAACCCTCTATTTGAGCAGATAGAAAGTTTATTTGTAGATAAAGCGGCAATTCACGGTTATTGGACTAGAGATTTTAAACGAATTAACCCTCGCTACATAGGTAAAGATGAAAACCCATCTCTCAACGCTACCCAAGATACTAGAGATACGGTTTTTGACCGTTTGATAGAAGAGTTGCATAAGCGCAACATGAAGTTTGTTTTAGATATAGTCTGCAATCACAGTAACCCAGATATCTCCGGGAAAAAGGGAGAGTTATATGATGATGGGGTCAAAATCGCTGATTTCAATAATGATTCTCGTAACTGGTATCATCACTATGGTGATGTGACTAATTGGGAAGATGAATGGCAAGTACAAAATTGTGAATTAGCAGGATTAGCAACATTCAATGAAAATAATTCAGAATATCGAGATTATATTAAATCATCAATTAAACAATGGTTAGATAGAGGTGTAGATGCTTTAAGAATAGATACAGTTAAACACATGCCCATCTGGTTTTGGCAGGAATTTAACGCGGATATTCTTAGTCATAAGCCTGATGTGTTTATCTTCGGAGAGTGGATTTATAGTGATCCTCAGGATGATAAATCAGTAGAATTTGCCAACCATTCGGGAATGACTATTCTAGATTTTGGCTTGTGTATAGCAATTCGTAAAGCTTTGGGCACTTATGAAGCAGAAGGCTTTTATTTAGTAAAAAATGTACTAGATTTAGATTGTCGTTATAGTGGTGCCACAGAGTTAATAACTTTTGTGGATAATCACGATATGCACCGTTTTCAAACAATAAATCCTGATACCAATGCTTTACTATTGGCGATCGCCCTGATTATGACTTCTCGGGGTATACCTTGCATCTACTACGGCACAGAACAATATCTACATGATGATACCAATGGAGATAATAATCCCTACGGCAATAACGATCCCTATAACCGCCCAATGATGGAAAGTTGGGACACAGATAGTCCTCTATATCGTGTCATTCGTCTACTGTCAGGACTAAGAAGGCTTAACCCCGCAGTATCCCTAGGCGGTCAATGGCAAAAATACATCACTCCTGATACTTATTGTTATGTACGTCGTTATCGCGATAATCGTCTATTTGTGGCTATTAATCGTGCCGATGCTGTTACACTACCGGAGATACATACAGAATTACCAGATGGTGAACATACAGAAATATTGTCCGGTCATAAGTACCTAGTTAAAGAAGGTTGTTTACACGATTTACAGATGGATTCTCAACAAGTATTAGTTTTTAGCCATGTGGGAGAAAGAGTAAAAGGAACTATTATTGTGAGAGTTCAACTAAATGGCGTTCAAACTCAACCAGGAGAGACTATTGTGGTTATTGGAGATTGTCCTGAATTGGGTAACTGGGATATTGATAAGGCTTATCCTTTGGAATATATCAATAGTAATACTTGGTTTACAGAAATACCCTTTGAGGAAAGTGCAGGAAAATTAATTACCTATAAATATGCCCTATGGCGCGAAGGACAATCCCCTTTGAGAGAAAATTTAGTCGCCCGTCGTTGGGTACTCGGGACAGAGGGTGTGGTAAAATGGCGCGATACATGGGCTTAACTCACACCAAAGCATCTATACCTAATGTTACTGGTTGTTGTTGAGTAATGAGTTTTGAAGTAAGGAGTAATGAGTAAGAAGTCTTGAAGTTTTGAAGTAAGAAGTCTTGAAGTAATGAGTAAGGAGTGTTAGGGCGCAGCCCGTAACGCACCAAACATGAGTAATGAGTTTTGAAGTAATGAGTAATGAGTTAAAGAATTAATGCGATCGCGCTTAAAAATTGGTTGACCTTTGCTACTTTTCTTAGGGTAAAGAGAAATGAACTTTTTCTGAAGTTAATTTAGTACATAAGTACTGGTGGAAGATGTGAGCTTAACCTCACGGGGTGACAACTTTTGTTAAATCACCTGATTTTTTGACCTTATGCGGTTAAAATTGCTCGCGATTGCGATCTTTTTATCTATTTTTGGACAGATATATAGCATTTTTCGGACTCATGAGGTTGTACCTAACTCTCTTGCCTCGGTGCTTCATATCTTGCACCAAAACAAAAGTACAGAAATTGGCCGACAAGGGAGAATCAATTTTTAAGCGCGATCGCATTAATTCTCTTACTCATTACTTCAAAACTCATTACTCATCTAGCGGTGCGTTACGGGCTTCGCCCTAACACACCCTACTCTCTTCAAGACTTCAAGACTTCAAAACTCATTCTCATTACTTCAAAACTCCTTACTCCTTACTCATTACTCATTATTCATCCACAAGTAACTTTGGGTAAAGATGCAAGATCTGAGGTGCCTCTCTTGCCTCAAAAGGATAACCTCTGTACCACACCAGTATGAGAATTGCTATATGCTTTTTTCCTAACATTAGTTATCTTTTTAGGAAGGAACTCCCGAACAGGTAAAATTGGGCATAGTTGATGAATGTCCTAAGCCTCTCTTTTTCTGCTGTATATAACAGTAGTCATTAAGGTGTTTGACATTTTCAAATGGCTAGAAATCAGAAATGTCAAGAGATTTAGAGAATAAAAACCCCAACTAGGTTTGTTTACTTGTTACAATAGAATATGTAAATGTTATGTGATTTGTTCCCATGCCTCAACAGCGTCATCACCTAATTGCTAAAGAAGTAAAACTACAAATAATAATTCTATCGAGTTTTATGGCCATATTCTGGGGAGTAGAAATATTAGATATATTAGTATTTCGAGGGAAATTAGATCATTGGGGTATAACCCCTCTATATCTACCAGGATTGGTAGGAATAGTCTTGGCCCCTTTTTTACACGGAGGAATAGGTCACTTAATTGCTAATACTGGTCCCTTTTTAATCTTGGGGTGGTTAGTGATGTTGCAAAGGACTAAAGACTTTTTTATTGTTACCATCATTACCATGTTAACAGCAGGATTGGGGGTATGGTTTTTGGCAGCTCCCAACTCTACCCATATCGGAGCAAGTATTTTGATTTTTGGCTATCTAGGCTTTCTACTCTCTAGAGGTCTTTTTCAACATAACGTTCCTTCCATTATGTTGTCTGTAGTGGTTTTCTTCCTTTATGGGGGATTGATTTGGGGGATTTTGCCCACTGATAATGGAATCTCTTGGGAAAGCCATCTTTTTGGTTTTATCGGTGGTGTAATTGCTGCTAATGTAATTGCCAGAAAATCAAGTTGGAACATATAAGAGTTGGAGGAGCGATCGCCACGAAACCATTCTCTAGTTAAAAAATAGTAAACAAATTTGGTTTGAAAATTTATGACACTAAGATTACCGTTAGCCTTACTGTTATTGTCTACTTGATCAGCTTGTAGTTTTTCTGATATTACTTCAATTGATTGGAAATGTGAAATAAAAAATATTCCTAATCATATCTTATCTGGATGTCCGATGAATTCCTTTAAGCAGGTCAAGTAAGTTTTCCTCTTGTATAGGGATACTTGAGCTTTTATTAGTCAACCAAATATCTGCGTAAAGCTTGCTATACTTTATCAAAACTTGGTAGAATGAGATAAACGATAAAATTAGGTGAACAATGAATTATGTCACACCAGCAAAAGCCGCCGAATACCTCGGGGTCTCAGTTTCTACCCTCCGGCGATGGGAAAATGAGGGAAAGATTAAGTCAATCAGAACACCAGGAGGTCAAAGAAGATTCTGCATCAACGAATATACAGAAGAAGAAAAACCCATTATTCTCTATGCACGAGTCTCTACCTCATCTCAGCAAGATGACCTCGAACGACAAGCTCAATTTTTACAACAGGCTTACCCAGGAGGCGAACTTATTACAGAAGTTGGAAGTGGGCTCAACTTTAGGAGGCGCGAGTTGCTCAAAATTTTGGAGCGTATATTCCAAGGAAATGTTCAATGTCTTGTGTGCGCCTACCCAGACCGTCTCGTTAGATTTGGATTTCCATTCATTGAGTGGTTGTGTCAACAAACAAAAACAGAACTCGTGGTTCTCAATGAGCGTAGACTCTCTCCAGAACAAGAGCTCGTTGAAGATATCCTGTCAATCCTCCACTGCTTTTCTGCGAGGTTATACGGACTGCGCAAGTACAAAAAAGAAGTCACCAAAGCAGTACAAGAAAAAACCACGGAACCAGAGCTTGAAACCGACTCCAAACAGTGTCTTGAAAATCAGGGTTTATCCCTCTAAAGAACACGGGAATAGAGAATAGACAATAGTTAGGCTAGTATAGGATGATAAAAGGCTAGATGTATAAAAAGTATTTAACTAGATTTATTGCTTTATTGGTGATTGCATTCATAGCAACCTATCAACTAGCAATCTACAGTGAACCTTCATACACAACTAGAAATTATGCTATTCCGGTTACAGACGCTAACCAAAAAGTTCTCAAGTTAGAATCTCGTCTATACTTGCCTAATTCTATAGGAAGCCATCCTGGGGTAATTATTACTCACGGTTCTCCTCGTAATGCAGAACAACGTCGTCAAATTCATAGTGGCTATTATCAAACAGCAGCTAAGTGGTTTGTCTCCCAAGGTTTTGCAGTTTTGATGTTAGTTCGCCGTGGTTATGGAAATTCCGAAGGGAATTTTGCTGAAAGTTTTAAATCTTGTAAAAATCCTAATTACTATCATGGAGGCTTAGAAAGCGCGAGAGATATTATTGCTGCCATGAGATTTTTGCAAAAGTTACCTGTTATCCAAGGAAATAAAATTATCTTAGTAGGTCAATCTGCGGGAGGATGGGGAACTTTAGCAGTAGCTAGTATCAATCCCGAAGGGGCGATCGCCGCCATTAATTTTGCGGGGGGTAGAGGTTCCTATGAAGATGGTAAAAATTGTTCTGA
Organism: Johannesbaptistia floridana; assembly: GCF_057440575.1. Lineage (NCBI taxonomy): Bacteria > Bacillati > Cyanobacteriota > Cyanophyceae > Chroococcales > Cyanothrichaceae > Johannesbaptistia > Johannesbaptistia floridana. The sequence goes on along the minus strand of NZ_JALKVM010000358.1, from coordinate 1,020 downwards.
GTCTGAGTTAATTTCTGCGGCTAGTAAGTATGGCCAAACTGCATCTTTACCAACCCTTTGGTTATATACTCAAAATGATCAATATTTTGGTCCTCATCTATCTCAACGAATGTTTGCTGAATTTAATCGTAATAGTCCAATTCCACATCGCTTTGAGTTACTCCCTGCTTTCGGTGAAGATGGACACAGGTTATTTTCTTCTAAATCAGGCCCTTCTGTATGGAGTCAGCATGTAACTAATTTTATAGAGAATCTTGAGGCTTTTTCCTCGAAACCAAGAGAAAATGCTGATTCAGAAGATTGTCATGTTACTCTTTCTGATGGAACAGTGATGAGTAGTCCTTTGTTATGTCAACCTTGATAATAATTGTTAACCATAATTCTTTGACTCACACCAAACTCAGATCTTGCATCTTTACCCAAAGTTACTTGTGGATGAATAATGAGTAATGAGTAAGGAGTAAGGAGTTTTGAAGTAATGAGAATGAGTTTTGGAGTTTTGGAGTTTTGGAGTTTTGAAGTCTTGAAGTCTTGAAGAGAGTAGGGTGTGAAGCGTGCGAAGCCCGTAACGCACCAAACATGAGTTTTGAAGTAATAAGTAATGAGTAATGAGTAAGAAGCCAGTAGCCTGTAGGTTGGGCAGGGAGATAACCCAACATTATATTAGTAGTTGTAGGGTGTGAAGCGTGCGAAGCCCGTAACGCACCGCTAGATGAGTAATGAGTTTTGAAGTAATGAGTTAAAGAATTAATGCGATCGCGCTTTAAAATTGGTTGACCTTTGCTACTTTTCTTAGGCTAAAGAGAAATGAACTTTTTCTGAGGTTAATTTAGTACATAAGTACTGGTGGAAGATGTGAGAGAGTAGGGTGTGAAGCGTGCGAAGCCCGTAACGCACCGCTAGATGAGTAATGAGTTTTGAAGTAATGAGTTAAAGAATTAATGCGATCGCGCTTTAAAATTGGTTGACCTTTGCTACTTTTCTTAGGCTAAAGAGAAATGAACTTTTTCTGAGGTTAAT